>CAZESU010000007.1:5116-34814 GCA_964515275.1 uncultured Oscillospiraceae bacterium | reverse complement strand
TGGGTGTAGCTCTGCCTTTCGGCTTCGCTACCCCAACATTTATTATAGAACCAATTTTTTTGCTTATATCAGTTTTTCAACGGTATACGTGTTTTGCAGAACCTCAAGACCGGGACGAAAGAGCTGGTTGATTGTCCAGTAGCTTATTCCGGCCAGACCGAATTCAGCCACAAGCTGAAGTCTGGCCTGCACGCTGCGTACATCTTCAAACCACACAATGTGCCGCTGCCCGGCGCTGTCGGTGTAAGTGAAGTAGGGCGCCTGTGCGTTCTGATCAAATTTGATATCTGCGCCTATGGATACAGCCAGATTTATGGCGGCTGAATTGGATATGACCTTTGCCGCGTCCCCCTGACGCCAGGGCAGGTTCCAGTTGTAACCGTAGTTTGAAAAGCCCATCAGGATTTTCCCGGCAGGGATTTTTGTCACCGCATACTCCAACACCCGCCTGATTCGGTTCACCGGAGATACCGCCTGCGGCGCGCTGTAAGTATATCCCCATTCGTATGCTTGATGCAGCTTGGCACACACGCGAAAGTCTTATAAATCAAGGAATATTAAAGTCCGAGTTCGACAGACAGTTTCAAACTCGTTTATTCATATATACAAAAATGTTTTTTGTACAGGCTGGTGACAAAACGAAATTTTTCTCCTAAAAACCGATTGCATCCCATAAAATAATCCATATTTCCAATAATGCGCAAGACACCTTGCCATTTTGCATAACAATTCTTTATATTAAGAATATTTTGTTATAACACTGCATATAACCGCAATATGAATAAATAAATATTAGGTTTAGGACTTGACACAGCAGGGGTTTGGCGTGTATAATCGCTGCATAATTATTCAGGAGGCGCTGAAATGGAAAAGAGCAATATAAAGAAAGTGGTTTTGGCTTATTCGGGAGGTCTGGACACATCCATCATTATCCCCTGGCTCAAAGAGAACTATAACAACTGTGAGGTGATCGCGGTTTCCGGCAATGTCGGTCAGGCAGACGAGCTGGAAGGACTGGAAGAGAAAGCACTGAAAACCGGCGCCAGCAAGCTCTATGTGCTCGACCTGACGGATGAGTATGTGGATGAATATATCATTCCGACTATGAAAGCGGGTGCTGTGTATGAGGACTATCTGCTTGGTACAAGCCATGCCCGCCCCTGCATTGCAAAAGGCCTTGTGGACATTGCGCTCAAGGAAGGGGCCGATGCGATATGCCACGGATGCACCGGCAAGGGAAACGATCAGGTTCGTTTTGAGCTTGCCATCAAACATTTTGCCCCCAATATGCCGATCATTGCCCCATGGCGTGAATGGAGTATCAAATCCCGTGATGAGGAGATCGACTACGCCGAGGCACATCACATTCCGCTGAGAATAAACCGGGAGACCAACTATTCCAAGGACAAAAACCTTTGGCATCTGTCCCATGAAGGTCTTGATCTGGAGGACACCGGAAACGAGCCCCAGTATGAGAAGCCCGGCTTCCTTGAGATGGGCGTGTCTCCCATCGATGCGCCGGATGAGCCCGTATACGTCACTCTCGACTTTGAAAAGGGTGTGCCCGTCGCTCTGGACAGTGAGAAAATGAGTGCCAAGAACATCATTTTGAAGCTGAACGAAATTGGCGGAAAAAACGGCATCGGCATTATTGATATTGTAGAGAACCGTCTTGTGGGAATGAAATGCCGCGGCGTATATGAGACTCCCGGCGGCACCATTTTGTACAAGGCACATCATGTGCTGGAGAGCATCTGCCTGGACAAGCTGACCATGCACGAAAAACAGAAGCTTTCCATCACCTTTGCAGAGCTGGTTTATAACGGCCAGTGGTTTACTCCTCTTCGCGAGGCACTTTCCGCCTTCGTGGACAAGACTCAGGAGAAGGTCAGCGGCAAAGTAAAACTGAAGCTGTATAAGGGCAATATGATCAATGCCGGCGTATGGAGCCCGTACTCTCTCTACAGTGAGGAGATTGCCACCTTCGGTGAAAGCGATTACGACCAGAGCGATGCCGCCGGATTTATCAACCTGTATGGCCTGCCGATCAAGGTGCAGGCGCTCGTTGAGGGGAAAAAATAACGTTGCAAAAACTGCCTGCAGGGCGGTCTGACAGATTGAGGTGAAAAACATGTCCAAAATGTGGGCCGGAAGAACAGATGGCATAACCGATAAGATTGCGGATGCATTCAACTCCTCCATTGGTTTTGACAGCCGAATGTATAAGCAGGACATTACCGGAAGTATGGCTCATGCTGCCATGCTGGGGGCGCAGGGGATCATAACCGAGATGGAAGCTGAGCAGCTTATAGATGGTTTGCAGACAATTCTGGATGATCTGGAAAAGGGCAGCCTTCCGATCGACGAAGCCTGTGAGGACATCCACATGTTTGTAGAGCAGGAACTGACGCTGCGGATCGGCGATGTGGGAAAAAAACTGCACACGGCCCGCAGCCGGAATGATCAGGTAGCCCTTGATCTCAGACTGTACCTCAGGGATGAGACGGAGACCATCATCCAAAAAGCAGCGGATCTGACAGCGGCTGTGACGGACAAGGCCCAGGAATATAAATCGGCAATCATGCCCGGTTATACGCATTTGCAGCGGGCACAGCCCATCACATTCGGGCATCATTTGATGGCATATGCCATGATGCTGCTGCGTGATATGGACCGTCTTTCCGACTGCAAAAAGCGCATGAACATTTCTCCCATCGGTTGCTGTGCCCTGGCAGGTACCACTTATAACACAGACCGGCGGTTGGAAGCCCGGAAGCTGGGATTTGACGGTATTTGTCTCAACTCCATAGACGGTGTTTCCGACCGGGATTTCTGCGTGGAGCTGATGAGCGATCTTGCCGTTCTGATGATGCATCTGTCCCGCTTTGCGGAGGAGCTGATCCTCTGGTCAAGCTGGGAATTTAAATTTGTAGAGCTGTCCGACAGCTTTACCACCGGCTCCTCGATCATGCCTCAGAAGAAGAACCCGGACATGGCAGAGCTGGTGCGCGGCAAGACCGGGCGGGTTTACGGTGATCTGATGGCTCTGCTGACAACGCTCAAGGGCCTCCCCCTTGCCTACAACAAGGATATGCAGGAGGACAAGGAGAGCGTATTTGACACATGTGACACCGTGAAAATGTGTCTGGATGTATTCAAGGGCATGATCCTTTCCATGACCGCATGTACAGAGAACATGAAAAAAGCGGCGCAGTCGGGTTTTATCAACGCCACCGATCTTGCCGATTATCTCACCAAAAAGGACATGCCTTTCCGCAGCGCATATAAAATTTCGGGGCAGATTGTGGCAAGATGCATCTCCGATGGTTATGTCCTTGAAACGCTGCCTCTTTCCGTATACAAGGAGTACAGCGAGATGTTTGAGGAGGATGTCTATCAGGCGGTGGATCTGGTAGCCTGCGTGGAAAAGCGGATCAGTGAGGGCGGAACCTCTGCGGCATCCATCAATGCCCAGATCCGGTTTGTAAAAGAGAGGCTTGGTTTATGACAAAGGTATTTATCGACGGAAGCGCCGGCACGACGGGCTTGAGGATATATGAAAGACTTGAAAACCGCAATGATATTGAGCTGATTCAGCTGCCGGAGGAACTGCGAAAAGACCCGGGCGCACGCAGAGATGCGCTGAATCAGGCGAACATTGCTTTCCTTTGCCTGCCGGACGCGGCCGCAGTGGAAGCGGTTTCTCTTATTGAAAATTCCGATACGGCGGTTATCGACACATCAACCGCCCATCGCACAGCGGACGGCTGGATATACGGATTTCCCGAACTGGCCGGAAAGCGGGAGAAACTGGTAAATTCCAAACGAATTGCAAATCCGGGATGTCACGCAAGCGGGTTCATTTCACTGACAGAGCCGTTGGTACGAAACGGAATTGTGCCAAAGGATGCGAAGCTCTCCTGCTTCTCTCTGACCGGTTACTCCGGCGGCGGAAAAAAGATGATCGCCGAGTACGAGGCAGAATTGCGCAGCGAACTGTTGGAGGCACCGCGTATGTACGGCCTTTCCCAGCAGCACAAGCACCTTTTGGAAATGAAAAAAATCTGCGCCCTGGAACAGGCGCCCGCTTTTTGCCCGGTGGTCGCCCCCTTTTATTCGGGAATGGAGGTCACCGTTCCTCTGTTCGGAGCGGAAATTAACGGGACAATCGATACGATAAAAGCCGTTTACCGGGATTATTACAGCCGGGGACTGGTTCATTTTGTCGAAAACGGGGATGAAAGCGGATTTTTATCCGCCGGAGCTTTCTCCGGCAGAGACGATATGCAGATCATGGTCTGCGGAAATGAAGAACGAATTCTTCTGATTTCCCGCTTTGACAATCTGGGCAAGGGAGCATCCGGCTCCGCCATACAAAATATGAATTTGCTGCTTGGTGCCGCAGAGACGACCGGGCTGAACGTTTGAGGGAATGCCTTATGAAACTGATTGAGGGCGGCGTTTGTGCCGCAAAAGGATTTACTGCCAATGGTATCCATTGCGGTATACGCAAGAATGCAGAAAAAAAGGACTTGTCATTGATTTTCAGCCAGATTCCCGCCAGTGCGGCGGCAGTATATACCACAAATCTGGTCAAGGGAGCACCGCTGAAGGTCACAAAAAAGCACCTGACAAACGGCACCGCGCAGGCAGTGATCTGCAACAGCGGAAATGCCAACACCTGCAATGCCGACGGAATAGAGATCGCCGAAAAAATGAGCAATAAGGTCGCAGAGGAGCTCGGCATATCCCCTGAGGACGTTGTGGTAGCCTCTACCGGCGTGATCGGTCAGCCTCTGGATCTGACTCCGATCTGTGCCGGTATCCCCGGCCTTGTAAAGGGCCTTTCTGCCTCCGGAAGTGCGGATGCGGCGGCAGGTATCATGACCACCGACACGGTCAAAAAAGAGGTGGCAGTGGAATTTGAACTGGGCGGCAAAGTCTGCCGTATCGGCGGCATAGCAAAAGGCAGCGGAATGATCCATCCCAACATGGCGACCATGCTGGTATTTATCACGTCGGATGCAGCGATATCTTCGGAGCTTCTGAAAAAAGCCCTGTCCAGCGATATTGCCAATACCTTCAATATGGTCAGTGTGGACGGCGACACCTCCACCAACGACATGGTAACGATACTGGCAAACGGTCTGGCGGGGAATCCCGAAATTGTGGCGGAGGGTGAGGACTTCAGCGTATTTATGAAGGCACTCAACACGGTAACAATGCATCTGTGCCGCATGATCGCAGGAGACGGAGAAGGCGCCACAAAGCTGCTGGAATGCAAGGTCAGCGGCGCCAAAGATGAAAAAACGGCAAAAACTGTGGCAAAAAGTGTTATCTGCTCCAGCCTGGTCAAATCGGCCATGTTCGGCGCAGACGCCAACTGGGGCCGGGTACTGTGCGCAATCGGATACAGCGGAGCGGACGTGGATGTGGACAAGGTCGATGTTTCCTTCCAAAGCACCGGCGGAGAGATTCAGGTTTGCAAAGACGGTGCAGGCGTGGCTTTTTCGGAAGAGAAGGCAAAGGCAGTTCTGCTTGAAAAAGAAATCGAGATTCTGATCACGCTGGGCGGCGGCAGCGGAGCCGCAACCGCGTGGGGCTGCGATCTGACCTATGATTATGTCAAAATTAACGGTGACTACCGTACCTGAACCGGAGATGACTGCATTGAATCAGTTTACAAGCGCCGAGCGCGCGGAGGTGCTGACACAGGCACTTCCTTATATAAAAAGATATAACGGCAAGATCGTCGTTATCAAATACGGCGGCAGCGCCATGATCAGCGAACAGCTCAAGCAGCAGGTCATGGAGGACATTGTGCTGCTTTGGCTGATTGGCGTGAAGATCGTCCTGGTACACGGAGGTGGCCCGGAGATCAATGATCTGATGAACAAGCTGGGCAAAAAGCCCGAGTTTATAGATGGTCTGCGTGTGACCGACAAGGAGACCGTGGATATCGTTCAGATGGTGCTTGCGGGAAAGGTCAATAAAACGCTGGTAAACCTTTTGGAGATGGAGGGCGGAAAAGCCATCGGCATTTCCGGTATGGACGGACATCTGATTGAGGCTGAGGCCAAAAACGAAAGCTTGGGTTTCGTAGGTGAGATCACAAAGATACATATCGAGCCGGTGATGGATCTGCTGGAAAAAGGCTACATCCCCGTTGTTTCCACAATCGGGTGCGACGGGATGGGCAACACCTATAACATCAACGGAGATACGGCGGCTGCATGTATTGCCGGCGCGCTGAATGCCGAACGCCTGATTATGATGACAGATATCGCCGGAATCCTGCGGGATAAAGACGATCCCGGCTCCCTGATTGCAGAGATATCCATCGATGAGGCAGCCCAGCTTCACAAGGAAGGGATTATTTCCGGCGGTATGATCCCAAAAGTGGTCTGCTGCATTGACGCCATTCACAAGGGCGTAAAAAACGTAATTATCATGGATGGGCGCGTACCCCATTCCATATTGCAGGAGCTGCTGACCGATCAGGGTGCAGGTACGATGGTAACAGGAGGAGAAAAATGAGCATAAAAGAAATGGATGATGCCTATGTGGCGGGTACATACAAGCGCTTTCCTGTGGAAATCGTGTCCGGAAAGGGCTCTCTGGTAACGGACGCAGGCGGGAAAAGCTATATCGATATGGGGTCCGGCATCGGCGTAACCGCTTTCGGTCTTGCCGATGACATATGGCAAAGCGCCGTAACAGAGCAAATCGGCAAGCTGCAGCATATGTCAAACCTGTATTATACAGAGCCCTGCGCCAAGCTGGCAAAAATGCTGTGCGAAAAAACCGGAATGAAAAAGGTGTTTTTCAGCAATTCCGGGGCCGAGGCAAACGAATGTGCCATCAAAGCGGCAAGGAAATACGCCTCGGAGCATAAGGGCAGGGAGTATTCGACCATCATCACGCTGGAGGACAGCTTTCACGGGCGCACGCTGACGACTCTTGCCGCAACGGGGCAGGCCCATTACCATGAGCTTTTTACCCCTTTAACACCGGGCTTTGTCCATACGCCGGCAAATGATCTGGAAGCATTAAAAAAACTGGCTCATGCGGAAAAGACTGCCGCCATTATGTTTGAATGTATTCAGGGAGAGGGCGGCGTGAAGGCACTGGATGCAGAATTCGTGCAGGGGATTGCCGAGCTTGCAGAGCAGGAGGACATCCTTGTAATTGTGGATGAGGTGCAGAGCGGAAACGGCCGCTCCGGCAAGCTGTATTCCTATATGAATTACGGAATCCAACCGGACATTGTCTCCACTGCCAAGGGGCTTGCCGGCGGTCTGCCCCTCGGCGCAACCTTGCTTGGCGACAAGGTTCAGAACGTGCTCGGCTTCGGCGATCACGGCTCCACCTTTGGTGGAAATCCGGTGTGCTGTGCCGCCGCCGTCAGCGTGCTGGAGCGAATTGACGAGAGTTTGCTATGCGAGGTACAGAAAAAGAGCAAATATGTTATGGACACAATGCGTGCTGCCGATGGAATCGAATATGTCAGCGGTATGGGGCTGATGATCGGCCTGAAAACCACAAAGCCAGCGGCGGAAGTGGTAAAGACATGTATGGAAAAGGGCGTATTGTGTCTGACGGCAAAGGATAAAGTACGTCTGCTTCCGGCACTGAACATTCCCATGGAGCTTTTGGAGCAGGCGATGCAGGTTATCAAGACAGCCTGCGCGGAATAGGAGGCCGGTTATGATGAAACATTTTCTGAAGCTGCTGGATTTCACCCCTGAGGAGATCGGCGCTCTGCTGGATCTGGCGGCAGAGCTGAAAGAAAAGAAAAAGAACGGAATTGCCCATCGCCTCTGTGAAGGCAAAAGCATTGCGCTCATTTTTGAAAAAACCAGCACCCGCACCCGCTGCGCCTTTGAGGTGGCTGCCGCGGATCTGGGGATGCACCCCGTCTATCTGGACCCGAAGGGTTCCCAGATAGGCAAAAAAGAGAGCATTGCCGATACCGCCCGGGTTCTCGGGCGCATGTTCGACGGAATTGAATATCGCGGCTTCGGCCAGGAGATCGTGGAGGAACTTGCTCAGTATGCCGGCGTTCCGGTATGGAACGGGCTGACCAATGAATTCCACCCCACACAGGTTCTGGCGGACTTTCTGACCATCCGGGAGCATTTCGGCCATCTTGCCGGTATCAAGCTTGTCTATATGGGAGACGCTCGATACAACATGGGCAACTCTCTGATGGTGGGCTGCGCCAAAATGGGGATGCATTTTGTGGCCTGTGCGCCGGAAAAGTATTTCCCCGATAAGGCACTTATAGAGCAGTGCCAGGCTATCGCCGCACAGACCGGTGCGACTCTGGAATTTGCGGAAAATCCTGCGCTTGCGACCAAAAATGCGGACGTGATCTACACGGATGTGTGGGTTTCCATGGGAGAACCCGATGCGGTCTGGGAAGAGCGTATTGCGGAACTCTCTCCCTATCAGGTGAACAAGGCATTGATGGAAAACGCCGGGCCGCAGTGCCGCTTTATGCACTGTCTGCCCGCGTTCCACGATTTGAAAACCTCCATCGGAAAAGATATCTATGAGAAATTCGGTATTGACTGCATGGAAGTGACCGACGAGGTGTTTGAAAGCGCCCAGTCCATTGTTTTTGACGAGGCGGAAAACCGTATGCATACCATCAAGGCGGTCATGGCGGCGTCGCTGGTTCAGGCATCCCTATGAAAAAAGCTTATCTGGTTTTAAGTAACGGCATGGCGTTTGAGGGCACCCGCATCGGTGCTGAAGGAAACAGTATAGGGGAATTGGTTTTTACCACAGGCATGGTGGGATATCTGGAGACTCTGACAGATCCCAGCTATGCCGGACAAATCGTGATACAGACTTTCCCTCTTATCGGCAACTACGGTGTGATCGAAGAGGACTTTGAAGGCAGAAGCGCCGTAAAGGGCTACATCGTGCGGGAATGCTGTGAAGCTCCCTCCAATTTTCGCTGTCAGTATACGCTGGATACCTTTCTGAAGAAAAACGGCATTTGTGGGCTTTGCGGCATTGATACCCGTGAGCTTACGCGGATTTTGCGGGAAGAAGGCGTTATGAACGCCGCCATTTGCGACGAGATTCCCGCTGATCTTCGGGAAATACGGTCCTTTTCCGTAAAAGGCGCGGTGGAACAGGTCAGCTGTAGGGAAAAAGCGGTTTTCCCCGCGCAGGGAGAGACGAAGTTTCGGGTGACACTGATCGACTACGGCGCAAAGAGGAACATCCTCCGCAGTCTGACTTCCCGGGGCTGTCAGGTGACAGTGGTACCGCAAAACACGCCGGCCGAGGAAATTCTGGCCTCTCAGCCGGATGGAGTCATGCTGTCAAACGGCCCGGGAGACCCGGCAGACAATGTTTACTGCATTGAGCAGCTCCGGAAGCTGCTCGGAAAGCTGCCGGTTTTCGGCATTTGCCTTGGACACCAGCTTACGGCCCTTGCCATGGGCGGTAAAACGGTGAAGCTGAAATACGGACACCGGGGTGCAAACCAGCCGGTTCGGGACACCGACAGCGGCCGTACCTATATCACCAGCCAGAATCACGGATATGCCGTTGTAGCCGACAGCATCGGGGATCAGGCGGTACAGACCTTCATCAACGCCAACGACGGCAGCTGTGAGGGCCTCCGTTACCCGGGCAGGCAGTGCTTCACGGTGCAGTTTCACCCTGAAGCCTGCGCCGGACCCCATGATACCGCTTTTTTGTTTGACTGTTTCCTGGACCTGATGGGAGGTAAAAACAATGCCTAAAGACAAAACAATCCAAAAGGTATTGGTGATCGGTTCCGGGCCTATCGTGATCGGCCAGGCGGCAGAATTTGACTACGCCGGCGCTCAGGCATGTCATGTGCTGCGGGAGGAAGGTATCAATGTTGTTCTGGTAAATTCCAACCCCGCTACCATCATGACCGATAAAAATATGGCAGATGAGATCTATCTGGAACCGCTGAATGCCGGTACAGTGCGCCGTATCATCGAAAAAGAAAAGCCGGACGGCCTTCTGGCGGGATTGGGCGGACAGACCGGCCTGACCATTGCCATGCAGCTCTCCCGGGACGGTACGCTTGAAAAATACGGCGTGAAGCTGTTGGGCTCCGGAATTGATGCCATCGACAAGGCGGAGGACAGGGAGCTGTTCCGCGCTGCCATGCGCACCATCGGTCAGCCGGTGATTCCCTCGGATATTGCCCATGATGTAAAGACTGCTTTGGCTGTCGCGGACAGGATCGAATACCCGGTCATCGTTCGCCCTGCTTTCACTCTGGGCGGCTCCGGCGGCGGCATTGCTGAAAACCCCGAAGAACTGAAGATCATTGCCCGGACGGGGCTTGATTTGTCGCCCATCACACAGATACTGGTGGAAAAGTGTGTTTCCGGCTGGAAAGAAATCGAGTTTGAAACCATGCGGGACGCTGCAGGCAATGTGATTGCGGTGTGCTCCATGGAAAACATTGATCCGGTTGGAATCCATACGGGGGATTCCATCGTTGTAGCACCGGCGCTGACGCTGTCTGATAAAGAATATCAGATGCTGCGCAGCGCCTCTCTGGATATTATCTCCCATCTTGGGATTGTAGGCGGCTGCAACTGCCAGTTTGCCCTGAATCCGGACAGCTTTGAATATGCGGTCATCGAGGTAAATCCTCGTGTCTCCCGTTCATCGGCACTGGCCTCCAAGGCCACCGGCTACCCCATCGCCAAGATCACCGCCAAAATCGCGCTTGGGTATACACTGGACGAAATTAAAAACGATATTACCGGCAAAACCTGTGCCTGCTTTGAGCCCACACTTGATTATGTGGTGGTAAAGCTCCCCAAATGGCCTTTTGATAAGTTCCACGGAGCCAGCAGGAAGCTGGGTCCTCAGATGAAGGCAACAGGTGAGGTTATGGCCATTGCCCCCTCTTTTGAGATGGCCCTGATGAAGGCTGTCAGGGGCGCGGAAATTTCACTGGATACACTGAATGCCGCCCCACTGTCCGACCTGCCGCTGCGCCAGCGTCTGTACGAACAGAATGACCGACGCATTTTTACCGTGTTTGAAGCCCTGAAAAGCGGGATTTCCGTAGACGAGATTCACAGCATTACCAGAATTGACCGCTGGTTTTTGTGGAAGCTGAAAAATCTTGCCGACTTTGAGCTCAGGATCGCGGCAAACGGTCTGACTGAACAGGATTACTTTACCGCAAAACGTTTCGGCTATACCGATGAGGCGATCCGAAAACTGAGCGGCGCGTCTGAACTGCCGGAATTTCATTTCAGCTATAAAATGGTGGATACCTGCGGTGCGGAGTTCGATGCGGAGACCCCGTATTTTTATTCCTCCTGCGATAAAAGCTGCGAGTCCCGCAGTCTGAAAAGAAGCGGCAGGCCGACCGTGATGGTTCTCGGCTCCGGCCCCATCCGCATCGGTCAGGGCATTGAATTTGATTACAGCTCGGTGCACTGCGTCTGGACTCTGCGCGAGATGGGCTATGATGTTGTCATCGTCAACAACAACCCGGAGACCGTCTCCACCGACTACGACACGGCAGACCGGCTGTATTTTGAACCTCTCTGCCCGGAAGATGTGATGAACATCATCGAGGTGGAAAATCCCATCGGCGTTGTGGTCGCCTTCGGCGGGCAGACCGCAATCAAGCTGACGGGAACTCTGGCTCGACAGGGTATTCCCATTCTGGGTACTTCGGCTGAAAGCATAGACCTTGCAGAGGACAGAAGCCGATTTGATGCTCTGCTGGAACAGTTTGGCATCTGCCGTCCCAAAGGAATGGGTGTTTCCTGCGTTGACGAGGCCGTCCATGCCGCAGAGACGCTGGGCTATCCGGTGCTGCTGCGCCCCTCCTATGTGATCGGCGGGCAGAATATGACCATCTCCCGTACCCGGGAACAAACGGTCAGTTACATGGAAAAGATCATGTCCGGCGGCATTGAAAACCCTGTGCTGGTGGACAAGTATATGCCCGGCATTGAATTGGAGGTGGATGTAATCTCCGACGGCAGGGATGTACTGATTCCCGGCATTATGGAACACATTGAGCGCGCCGGTGTTCACAGCGGCGACTCTATCGCCGTCTATCCTCCCTACAATCTGAACGATAAGTTCCTCCAAAAAATCTGCGCCTGCTCGGAGAAGCTTGCGCTTGCGCTGGGAACAAAAGGGCTTGTCAATATCCAGTATCTGATCTTCGACAATGAGCTATATGTAATTGAGGTAAACCCCAGAGCCTCCCGCACTGTGCCGTATATCAGCAAGGTTACAAACGTCCCCATGGTGGATCTGGCCTCCAAAGTTATGCTCGGAGCCTCCCTTTCAGAGTTGGGTTACGGGACAGGGCTTTACCGCACCCCACCCTATTACGCGGTCAAGGTGCCGGTATTCTCCTTTGAGAAGCTGAATGATGCCAACTCTATTCTGGGACCTGAGATGAAATCCACCGGTGAGGTGCTTGGTATCGGCAAAACCATGGCGGAAGCTCTTTTCAAAGGCCTGAATGCAGCCGGATTTTCCGTTCCCTCTCTGCGGGATAAGGCCTGTGCCGGGGTTTTGATCAGCGTTGAGGAAAATGACTATCAGGAGATTGTTTCCCTGGCCAAACACTTTTATGATCTGGGCATGACGGTTTATGCCACCTGCGGAACGGCAGCGGCGATCTCCGGCCTGGGCATAGACGTGGTTTCGGTTGCCAATGCCGCGGAAAGCGATGACATCACAAAGCTGATGGAAAGCGGAAAGCTGAACTATATCATCTATACCGGTGCGGTCAAAGACGCCACCGTGGGTGATTATATCAAGCTTCATCGCCGCGCCATGCAGCTTGGCATTCCCTGCCTGACTTCCCTGGATACGGCAAACGCTCTGGCAGAGATCATCGAGAGCCGATATAATAACGACAATACGGAACTGGTCGATATCAACGCTATGCGGCCCTGGCGGCAGAAAATCCGCTTTGCCAAAATGCACTCCTGCGGAAACGACTACATCTTTATTGAAAATTTCGACGGGAAGATCACCTGTCCAGAGTCCCTCTGCGTCAGTTTGTGTACACCGCACTACGGTATCGGCGGAGACGGCATTGTTCTCATCGAGAGGTCCTCTGTGGCCGACGCCAGAATGCGTTCCTTTAACCGGGATGGCAGCGAGGGTAAAATGGCAGGAAACAATATCCGCTGTGTTGGCAAGTATCTCTACGACAAGGGTTATGTGCGCAGCGAAAATATGTCCATTGAAACTGCCAGCGGTGTTCATCTCTTAAAGCTGTATCTGCGCGATGGGAAGGTCAGTTCGGTGTCGGTTGACATGGGCAGGGCGGAGCTGTCCGCCAAGGCGCTGCCTGCCGCTGTTCCTGTGGAGCGAATGATAAACTATCCCGTGCAGATCGGAGAAAACGATTATTCGGTAACCTGTGTTTCCGTGGGCAATCCCCATTGCGTCGTATTCTGCGATGGAATCGACGGCTTGAATCTGAGAGAGATTGGCCCGCAGTTTGAATACTCCAAGATCTTTCCGGAACGGGTCAATGCGGAATTTGTCCGGGTGGTCAACAATACAAACCTTCGTATGCGGGTCTGGGAGCGTGGAAACGGCGAGACCCTTGCCTGCGGAACGGGCGCCTGTGCCGCAGTGATTGCCGCTGTGGAAAACGGATACTGCGAAAAAGGCTCGGATATTACGGTAAAACTGCTCGGCGGCGATCTGACGGTCAATTATACCGAGGAACGTGTGATCCTTACCGGCAGTGCGATACTGGTTTACGAGGGAGAATTTGAGTATTAAAGCATGATTCGGCGCGGACACCGTTGAAGTTTCCGTAAAAAGTAAAACAACAGACCCCGGTACGGGAAGGCTGCCGCACAGCCGCCTTCCTGTACCGGGGCATTTTTATGTGCCATAAATTGTTGCCGATTGATTGAAAACGGCAGCGTGTCTGTCCATATGCACTTGTAAAATGAAAGTAGACACTCACAAAATGTGCCTGCTTGTATATCAACATATAAACGGAAATCTCATTTACGGGAGCCCCGGGCATTTTCCACGCGTCATCTGAGTATGTATTAGTGAGGTGATGATATGGAAAAGGAAAGCGGCAGTGATAAGCTGAAAACGATCACGTTATCAAACGGGACCATTGTTACTATCCATTACCGAACAGCTTATCCCAGCCTGCAGGAACAAATGATAGAAATCATGAATCGTTATATAGAAAAACGTTCCAGCCTATGACCTTTGTACAGAACAGTAAAAGAGAGAAAAATGCGGTTTTAGACACAGAGTGGAGGGTTGCGGAATATAACCGTCTCAGCAAAGAGGATGGAGATAAGCCGGAGAGCGACAGCATACAAAACCAACACAGCATAAACCAGGGCCATCTGAATTACTTGCGCAGTCAGGGTGAAAACATAGTCTCTGTTACCGTATACTCCGATGACGGATACGGCGGAGGAACCTTTGAGCGGCCGCAATACAGGGCAATGATCCGTGATGTTGAAGCCGGCAAAATAAACTGCATCATATTCAAGGACAACTCCCGTTTAGGCCGAAATTATCCGGAGCTTGGACGGCTGATGGAGGATTATTTCCCCCAGATGGGCGTGCGTATCATATCTGTGCTGAACAATCTGGACAGCGTGAAAGACCCCCGCGGATATTGCAGCGCAATCGTCTCTTTTTCCAATATCGTGAACGATGACTACATACGCCAGTTGTCGATCAAAATCAAGTCTACGCTTGCCATGAAGCGGGATAAGGGGGAATTTATCGGCAACTATGCGCCTTACGGCTATATGAAAGACCCTGACAACTACCACAGGCTTGCCATTGACCCGGAGCCTGCAGGAGTCGTTCAGATGATTTTCGATTGGTATGAAGGCGGCATATCGGTACGGGCAATCGCAAAAAAACTCAATTCCCTGCAGATAATGACACCGGGAGAATACAAGATCCAAAGCGGCTGCAGGAGCTTTATTACCCATGCCCGAAATTATCCGAAGAAAATGACATGGGCCACGAACACCGTGACTACGATATTGAAAAACGAAGTTTATATAGGGAACATGGTACAAGGCAAACATAAGAGCATTTCCTACCGGACAAAAAAGGCGGTACCGACCGACCAGAGTGAATGGACGGTGGTAGAGGGCACTCATAAACCGATCATTTCCGATGAGCAGTTTATCATTGTGCATAACCTTCTTTTACGCAATGCCAGAACCGCTCCCGGGCGCGAAACAACGTACCCCTTGTCGGGTCTGATCGTTTGCAGTCAGTGCGGCCACAGGCTATCCCGAAATCAATCTTCGGGCATTGCCAGATACCGCTGCCCGACCAGAACAAATGCCCCGCACAAGTGCCAATGTGTCTCGGTAAAGGAATCGGAGCTTGAGGCAATCATCCTTGAAACCGTACGAGCACAGATCACGGATCTGGTGGACGCAAAAGCAGTGATCGATACCGCCTGTGCCCGCAGCGCAAAAGGAACGGATACGAACGAATATGAATACGCCATAGGCCGGGCCGAGAAAGAAATACAAAGGCTCAAAGACGCGAAATTCAAGCTTTATGATGATTATGCAAATGGGGTGCTTTCCGAATCGGACTATCGGCAATTCGGCAAGAGATATGATGATGCCGCAGCAGAACAAAACGAAAACATAAAAAAGCTTCGGGAGAGTATGGAAGAGCTTAAAGAGACACGCCGGATTGACGATGCGTTCCTTGCGTTTTTCCGGCAGTACGGGAATATTCAGAAGCTTGACCGGGATGTATTAAACCACCTTGTGGACCGCGTACTCTATACCGACCCACAGCATATCGAAATATTCTTCAATTTCTCGGAGGAATGTAAAAGAATACAGAAGCCTGCGGACATCGATACCGGGAATCAGAGAGATGTGTGCCAATGAACACCAAGCATATGTCATCAGCACCACTCTGTCGGCAAATTGGCCGTGAGCTGCGTAGTCGTGGGCGGTGTAGAGGATGCCCTCCTGGGTGTCGCTCTCCTTGGGCGCGATGGCGGTACTGACAAAATAGCCCATAGCATGCAGCATTTCGGAGGCGCGCCGTAGAAATTGGCTGTAACTGTCCCGATCGTAGGGAAAAACATACTCTATATTGAAGTTCACACCGTAATAGGGCTTTTGCCGCAAAACGGCCAGCATGTTTTCGAAGACTCTGTCCTGCACCTGCTGGTCGGTGAACACCGCGTGGGCAATATCGCTGGAAAAGCCGCCGCTCTCCCCAAGATTTGTTATGGTGAGCAGGGGGGACACGGAAAACTCCCGGGCCGCCTCCACCATGCTGTCGTCGGGGATGGGAATCAATTCCCCGGCGGCAGTCATGCGGTAGTTGAAGGGACAGAGAAAGCTGAGATAGGGCAGGGTCTCCCGCAAAACACTCTGAGAGATGTTGGGGTAGGCATAGCCGTTCACCTCAATGGCGGAACGGTAGGCCTCATTTGCAGAAGGCACGAGAATCGCCAGTTTGGGAATAATGCGGTTGAGATCGTTGAGCTGGTTGATGTATGCAAGCTGCTGGGCGCTTGTACCATAGCGGCTGGCAATGCTCCACAGGCTGTCTCCGGGGCGTACAATATATATTTCCATGGGACCATCCTTTCGGTTTTTTATAAGTATATTCGGGCCCGGGACAATATTTGCAAACGACAGCATACTGTGCTATAATAACCATGTTTTATCTTTGTATTATTATCGGAGGTTTACAAATGGCAGATAACGTTATTCCCAAAAGGAGCGAGGTTCCCGAGGAATTTACCTGGAACCTGAAAGATATGTTTGAAAGCGATGAGGCATGGCTCGCCGAAAACGAGGCTCTGAAGGAGATGCCCGCCCGTATCGCCGCCTTTCAGGGCAAGCTGGGCGAAAGCGCAGAGACACTGCTTGCTTTTTTCAAGCTGGATGACGAGATAGAGCTTCGCCTTGCACCCCTGTACGGCTATGCAAGCTGTAAGAACGATCAGGACCAGGGCAACAGTTTTTATCAGGATATGCGGGGCAAGGCCATGAGCACTTATGTGGCCATCTCCAGTGCCGCCGCCTTTTCGACGCCGGAGATCATGGCAATATCTGAGGATACGCTGAATCTCTTCTTTGTGGCTCAGCCCGAGCTGGAGACCTACCGCCGCAGCCTGTACCGCATTCGCCGCAGAGCGGAGCATATTCTCACTCCTGCGGAGGAGACGCTGCTTGCAGCGGCAGGGGAGATGGCCCAGAGTCCGGACGATATCGGCAGCGTTTTCCGCAATGCCGACCTGAAGTTCCCCGATGTGGAGGATAAGGACGGCGTGAAGCACCAGCTCACCGACGGTTCCTTTGTCCCTCTGCTGGAAAGCAGCGACAGAGTACTCCGCAAGAACGCCTTTGACGCCTACTATGACCGTCTGGGTGAGTTCAAAAATACCATTGCCGCCACGCTGGATGCGGAGTTCAAGCAGCGCCGCTTCTTCGCCACCGCCCGCAAATACCCCAGCACCCTCACCGCTGCCCTTGATGCTACCGAGGTGCCTGTGGAAGTGTACCTGAATTTGATCGAGGCGGTCCACGCCAATATGGACAAGATGTACCGCTATGTGGCTCTGCGCAAGAAGATTCTGGGCGTGGATGAGCTGCATATGTACGATGTGTATACCCCCATTGTAGCGGATGCCGCAGAGAAGATCAGCTTTGACGAGGCCAAGGAGACCGTGCTTCAGGCTCTGCAGGTTTTGGGCGACGACTATGTGGCTCTTCTGAAAGAGGGCTTTAACAACCGCTGGATCGATGTGTATGAAAACGAGGGAAAACGCGGCGGTGCATATTCTTCCGGCTACTCCCGTCCTCACCCCTATGTGCTTTTGAACCACAAGGACACGCTGGACAGCATGTTCACTCTGGCCCATGAGATGGGCCATGCCCTGCACAGCTACCACAGCTGCAAGTACCAGCCTGTCAGCACCAGCGACTATGTGATCTTTGTGGCGGAAGTGGCTTCCACCTGCAATGAGGTACTGCTTATGCGCTACCTGCTTGGCAAGACCCAGGACAAGAAACAGCGAGCCTATCTGATCAACCACTTTCTGGACTCCTTCAAGGGCACCGTCTATCGCCAGACCATGTTTGCCGAGTTCGAGCTGGAAATCGGCCGCATGTCCGAGAGCGGACAGGCTCTGACCGCGGACGCCCTCTCCGCTAAGTACCATGAGCTGAACAAGCTGTATTTCGGCCCGGATATGGTTTCTGACGACGGAATCGCGCTGGAGTGGACTCGTATTCCCCACTTCTTCTATAATTATTATGTGTTCCAGTATGCCACCGGATTCTCCGCGGCAGTGGCGATTGCCAACAGAATCCTCAGCGAGGGCGAGAGCGCCGTCAAGGACTACAAGAAGTTCCTGTCCGGCGGCGGCAGCACCGATCCCATTTCCCTGCTGAAGATCGCGGGTGTGGATATGAGCACGCCCGACCCGGTAAACTCCGCCCTCCAGCTCTTCGGTGAACTGGTAGATGAGATGGAGAAGCTGGTATAAGCATTTTATCTGATGAAAGATTGCGGAGCACTGCCGAACAGGCAATGCTCCGCACTTGCAGGAGAGAAAAATGGATGAATTCATACTAAAACTTATGAAAACGGTTAAAAACCGTTTTATAGCGCGAAGTGCGTTAAGTTTTTATGAGACGTAAATTGTGCCTACGGCACAATTTGAGCGTACACAGCACGCGGGATTTTTGATTAAACTATTTAGGCCTTGTTTGAAAAACGTCAACATACCCAAATGGCGGGTCTTTTTCCGCCATAATTTGCCTCGAAATCTTGCTATACACAAAGTATAGCGGCGATTTCTCAGCTTCCTCTGGCGAAAAAATCCCTCGCCCTTGGGCACATTGCCTATTCTTCAAACAAGGCCTAATCAAAAATCAGTATCAGACCCGGACGGTACCGTCATTTCAAGGGCATGGAATATGAGCTGCTGTTCACGGCACGGCACTCGGAGACAGAAGAACTGATGGTGGTGTACAGGAAGCTGTACGGCGATCACAGCGTATGGATGCGCCCTGCATCCATGTGGAATGAGACGGTGGAGCGAGAAGGAAAAAATTCAAACGCTTTACCTATATTGGCAGCGAAGAAAAATAAAAGCCGGAAGGTCAAACGGAGCTGCACCCCACTTGTTAGATAGTATATCATACTGTCTAACAAGTGGGGTGCACTTCATTCCTGGCATTCCGGTTTTATTTATATATCAGTCAGGGGAAGCTGGCAGACGCCGCCGGTGCAGAGATAGAAGGCTGCTTTGCCGTCTTTGGGCGCGTACGCCATGGTGAAGGGCGCGGCCTTGGCAAGGGTGTCGGCGTTCCCCGGCGTTTTCAGCAGAACGCTCAGCTCCGGGGCATACTTTTTTGTAATGGTTTTCAGCATCTCCGGCACTTCCTCCGTGGGCGCGGCGCACACAAGCTCCCGGGTGGGGTAAACATGATCCATTACGGCGCACATGGCGTAGGCGCAGCCGGCCGGGTAGCGGGACAGATTGGCACAGATAAAGCCCAGCTGACTTTCCGTTGCCTCCCGCCATTTGATCTCCGCCGTCAGCCGCCACAGGCTACTGAACAGGACGGCCGCCGCGCTGTTGCCGGAGGGCATTGCCCCATCGTAGATTTCCTTGGGGCGAAGAATCAGTTCCTCTGCGTCCTCTGCCGTACGGAAGAACCCACCGCCTTTTTCATCGACAAAGCGGGAGAGAATCTGCTCCGCAAGCTCCTTTGCAAGGGATATATGGGCGGGATCAAAGTCCGCACGATACAGCTCCAGCAGACCCAGCGCGTAAAAGGCATAGTCGTCAAGCTGGGCACCATAGCGGCTCTCACTCCGGCAGCTTACAGCCTTAAGCTGCTCTGCACTGCCCATTTCATCCTTCAAAAACTCCGCCAGCTTTTTTGCTGCAGCGAGATATATTTTATCCTCAAAGACCCATGCCGCCCGGGAGAGAGCCATCAGCATAAGCCCGTTCCAGCCGGTGAGAATCTTGTCGTCAAGGCTCAGCTCCATGCGCTCCCTGCGGTATTCCAGAAGCTTTTCGCGGAATTCCCCGTAGCCCTCAGGCAGCAGGTTCCAGCGGGTGTTCAGCAGCAGATTCGGGATACTTTTGCCCTCAAAATTGCCCTCTTCGGTGATGTCATAGCACTCGCAGAAGTGCCTTCCGTCATCCTCACCCAGTACGGCTTTTACCTGAGCGGGGGTGAAAAGGTAATAAGCACCTTCCACACCCTCGCTGTCCGCGTCCTGACCGCTGAAAAAGCCGCCCTTTTCATGTCTCAGCTCTCTGAGACAATAATCCAGTGTGCCCTCCGCCACATCGCGGTACAGGGCCATATGCCCGTCCTGCCAGGCCTCCGTATAGGCCAGAGCCAGCAGGGCATTATCATACAGAGTCTTTTCAAAGTGGGGAGCCAGCCACTCCCTGTCGGTGGAATAGCGGGCAAAGCCGCCGCCGAAGTGGTCGTATATGCCGCCCTTATACATCTGGCGCAGGGTATTTTCCACCTGCTTTCTGGCGTTCTTGTCCCCGCTGAGAGCGGAATAGCGCAGGAGAAAGATCAGGTTGTGGGCGGAGGGGAACTTGGGCGCGGTACCGAAACCGCCGTACTCCTCGTCATAGGAGGCGGCAAGCTGGGCGGCGGCACGCTCCACATGCTCTTCGCCGGGATAGTCGCTTCTGCTGCCGCTCTGGCGGTTCAGATATTCGGTGATCTCGTTCCCGGTTTTTATCAGCTCACCCCGGTCATTTTTCCATTTGGCGGCTACGGCCAGCAGCAGGGGAATGAGACCGGCATGATTTCCAACGTTGTTTTTGGGCAGATAGGTAGCCGCAAAAAAAGGCTTTTGCTCCGGCGTCATGATTATGGTCAGAGGCCAGCCGCCGCTGCCGGTCATGGCGGTGCATACCTGCATGTATACCGCGTCTATGTCTGGACGCTCTTCCCGGTCCACCTTGATGGAGATGAAGTTTGCGTTCAGTATCCGGGCTACCTCTTCATCCTCAAAGGACTCGTGGGCCATCACATGGCACCAGTGACAGGTGGAATATCCGATGCTGAGAAAAATCGGCTTGTCCTCCCGTTTTGCCCGCTGAAACGCCTCCTCGCACCAGGGGTACCAGTCCACCGGGTTTTCCCCGTGCTGGCGCAGGTAAGGGGAGTTCTCCTTTGATAATCTGTTGCTCATGCCACAGCCTCCAACTTGCTTTTGTGTTAGTTTTCGCATATAATATTTTATTATACACCTTATTTGCCTTCCCGGCAATCATTCAAAAGAGGAACTGACAATGGATCCTTTGTGCTGCTTTGATGCAAGTGAATATACCGGTGTGCCTGACTGCCGCCCGTGCCCCCGCGCTTTGGATGTGCCTGAGATCATAAAGGAACTGGACGCCATGTATGCCCGGGGAAATGAGGCTGACGCGGAGAAGTTCCTGGAAACCATGAGGGACAGCGCCGCGGAAGCCGGAGACTGGCGGAGTGAGCTGAGCATGCTCAGTGAGCTTATGGGCCAGTACAGGCGCAGCAAAAACCGGGAAAGGGGACTGAAATCTGTGGAGGACGGGCTCTCTTTGATCCGGGAACACAACATGGGGGAGACGCTTTCCGGCGCCACCGTCATGCTGAACGCGGCCACCACCATGAAATGCTTCGGCAGGGCAGAGGAATCCATCCCCATATTCAGTCATGTGTGCCGTGTATACGCAAAGCAGCTTGACCCCACGGATTACCGCTTTGCGGGGCTATATAACAACATGGCCCTGTCCTGCGCGGATGCCGGGCGCCTTGAGGAGGCGGAGCGGTATTTTGTGCTTGCCATGCAGATCATGGCCCACTGCCCCAACGGGGAAAACGAGCTTGCCGTGACTCTGTGCAATATGGCGGAGTTATATGACAGACAGGACCATGAGGACCCGCGGATTGCAGCGTGCATGGAGCGGGCCTGGGATTACCTGAACACACCGGGACTGCCCCGGGACGGCTATCACGCCTTCAACATATCCAAATGTGCCCCCAGCTTTGACTATTTCGGCTACTTCTTTTGGGCAAAGGAGCTGAAGGAAAGGGCGGAGAAGATCTATGCGGGGACTTGACGAGGCCAGAGCTTTTTATGAGGAGAAGGGTGCCCCGATGATAAAAAGCCGCTTTCCTCAGTATGAAAGCCGCATCGCTGTGGGGCTTGCGGGCCATGGCTCGGAGTGCTTCGGCTTTGACGACGAACTTTCCCGGGACCATGACTTTGAAAAGGGCTTCTGCCTCTGGATAGACGATGAGACCGATCTTGCCATCGGGGTAGAGCTTTCCCGGGCTTACCGGCAGCTTACCGGTCGTGGAGAGACCGAGCGCAGCGCCATGGCAGAGAGAACCGTGGGTGTGCGCCGTATCAGTGATTTTTACCGCCGTTATACCGGTTCCTCCGGCGCACCGGAGAGCTGGCAGCAGTGGATGAGTCTGCCTTCATGGGCTCTGGCGGAGGCTGCCAACGGCCAGGTCTGGCGGGATGATCAGGGCAGCTTTTCCGCTCAACGCGAGCTTATCCTCCACGGCATGCCGGAGGATGTGCGGAAAAAGAAGCTGGCTGCCGGCTGTGTACGGATGGCTCAGTCCGGACAGTATAATTATTCCCGCTGTCTGCAGCACGGTCAGGAGGGGGCAGCGATGCTGGCATTGGGGGAGTTTGTAAACTCCGCCTGCTCGGTGATATACCTGCTGAATCGGGTTCATATGCCCTATTATAAATGGCAGTTTCGGGGCATGGACGCTCTGCCCCGGCTGAGCGATATGCGCCACGCGCTGGAATTTCTGCTGACCGGCGCAAACGACAAAGAGGGACAGCGGCTGAAAGCCGCTGTTACAGAAGACATCTGCACTGCCGTAATCAAAGAGCTGCATTCCCAGCATCTGAGCTGCAGCGGCGGGGACTACCTTGAGCCCCATGCCTTCAATATTATGAGACAGATAGAAAGCCCGCAGATACGGGCACTACATATAATGGAGGGATAAAGATGGAAATCAAATGGCTGGGACATGCCTGCTTTGCCATAACCCACAAGGGCTACACGGTGGTGATAGACCCCTACAACAGCAGAAACACCTATGGTTACCCCAAGCTGAAAGTAAAGGCGGACAAAGTACTTGTAAGCCATGAACACTACGGGCACAACTGCCGGGAGGCGGTCACGCTGTCCGGCAGGCCGGAAAGCGCCTGCCCCTTTGAGATCAGCTCCTTTGCTGTGGACCACGACACTGTGGGCGGCAGAATGAGGGGTACCTGCCTGATTCACATCCTTGAGGCGGATGGGCTTAAGCTGGTACATATGGGCGATATCGGCACAAAGCCCACCGGGGAAGAGGCCAAGCGCCTGTTCGGGGCGGATGTTATGATGGTCGGCGCCGGAAGCTGCACCGCTCTGCCGGCGCAGGAGGTGTGGCGCATGTCGGAGGAACTGATGCCCAAAATCATCATCCCCATGCACTATCGCTTTCAAAACTACGGCACCCGCCGCCTGGAGCATATCGAGGCACTGACGGATTTGTTTGATTCGCCCGAGCATATACATTACTATGACACCGATACCATCCATATTGACAGCAACACCGAACCGCAGGTGGCGATACTCAAATATATGGGGTGAGTATGTCTGCCAAAGCTTTTTATAGGAATGCCAAAAAAATAAACGATTTAAAAAGTGAGGTTTTATTATTTACAATAGGCAGGATTTGTGGTAATGTTAGATTATCGGGAATAAAAAGTCAATTTTAGGAGGGAGTTACCCATGTACAATTTTGCAGACAGAATGGCAGAGGTAAAAGCATCGGACGTAAGAGAGATACTCAAAGTCACCGCAAGACCGGAAATCATATCCTTTGCAGGCGGCCTGCCTGCGCCCGAACTGTTCCCTATAGATAAGATTCGTGAAGCCAGCGATGCCGTACTGAGAGAGTCCGGACGTGTTGCTCTTCAGTATGGCCCCACAGAGGGTCTGCCCCGTCTGAGAGAGCAGATTGCCCAACGCCTGCTCCAGAAAAACAGCATCCATACCGATATTGATCACATCATCATGACCGCCGGCAGCCAGCAGGGCCTGGACTACTGTGGCAGGCTGTTCCTGAACCCCGGCGATGCCGTGGTCATGGAGAGCCCGTCCTACCTTGGTGCCATCAACGCATTCCAGCTCTATCAGCCCAACTATCTTGAGGTTCCCACCGATGATGAGGGCATGATCATGGAGGAACTGGATAAGGTCCTCACCAACAATAAGAACGTTAAGCTCATCTATGTCATCCCCGATTTCCAGAATCCCAGCGGACGTACCTGGTCTCTGGAGCGCCGCAAAAAGTTCATGGAGATCATCAACAAGCACGAGGTCTATGTTATAGAGGATAACCCCTACGGTGAACTGCGCTACAAGGGCGAGTACCTACCCGCACTGAAGTCCATGGATACCAAGGGTCTTGTCATCTATCTGGGCACTTTCTCCAAGATTCTTGCCCCCGGCTACCGCCTTGCATGGATCTGCGCAGACCCTGTCCTGATCGAGAAGTTTGCCCTTATTGCCCAGGCTGCCGTGCTGCAGACCGCCACTATCTCCATGATGGTTGTGGCAAAATTTCTGGATACCAACGATCTTGACGCCCATGTAGACGTGATCAGAGAGACTTATAAGCACCGCTGCGATGTGATGCTGGAGGCAATGGACAAATATTTCCCGCCTGAGGCGAAGTATACCAGACCTGACGGCGGCCTGTTCACCTGGGTTGAGCTGCCCGACTACATCGATACCAAGAAGATGGCTCCTCAGGCTCTCGACAAGCTGGTAGCCTATGTTCCCGGCGAAGGCTTCTTCCCCAACGGCGACAATAAGCACTGCATGCGCCTGAACTACTCCTGCATGCCCGAAGAGCGAATCATCGAAGGCATCCAGAGACTGGCTGAGGTCATAAAGGCCAACCTGAAGTGAGCCGTGGGTGAATGGAAGGTCGGCTTGAAAGGCCATGCCGAGGTTAAAGTGGTGCATGAAAACACCGCTGCTGCCGTAGGCAGCGGAGCTCTGGAGGTGTTCTCCACACCCAGTATGGTGGCACTGATGGAAAAGGCTGCGCTGGAGTCTGTACAGCCCTTTCTGGAAGAGGGCCAGGGCACGGTGGGCACAAGGCTGGAGATCTCCCATCTGACGGCAACCCCGGTGGGAATGACAGTCAGGGCCGAAAGCGAGCTTGTTGAGATAGACCGGAGAAAGCTGAGCTTCCGTGTCAGCGCCTATGCCGGAGACGAAAAAATCGGCGAGGGTATACACCAGCGCTTCATCATCTTCAATGACAGCTTTATGGAAAAGACCCAGGCAAAGCTGAATAAGGAATAAAAAAACCGGCGATCCCAGTCAAGTGGGATCGCCGGTATTGCTTTATTCCTCCTGTTTTTCAGAAGGGCTCTCCTCCCGAAGCCTCGGTACAAACTGATCAGTAAATTTCCGCATACGATCTTTTTTGGCGCTGAAATAGCCGATGATGGAGAACACCAGCGCACCGATGAAGTTAACAAACAGGTCTTCCATGGTATCGTAAAGCCCAATGTCAAGATAGCCGCCGAAGCCCAGCTCCTGACCGTTTACAACGACAGAATTGATCCCGTCGATGACGATGGGGATGTTGCTGTTGGTCTCGTCCAGCATGACACTGGATATGTGATAGACAATGGTATCTTTCTGCATGTCTTTTAAGAAGACCACATCCATGCCGAACTCAAAAAACTCCCATATGACGCCGATGGTCATGGAAAAGCAGAAGGCGCAGATGGCAAGATAGATGGGAGACAGATTGAAGTGCTTGTTGTTGTCCTTGTTCAGAATGTCCACCAGAGAAAAGCCTACCGCAGCGCAGAGAAAACCCCAGACTGTGTGCATAATGGTATCCCAGTGAGGATAACGCACGTAGTAGCAGCTCAACTCACCCAGTATCTCGGTTGCGAAAATGTGCAGCAATATGACGATCTGAAGCCCGGAGGGAAATTCAATGCCGAAGTTTTTCTGAATAAATGCCGGAAGCATAAAAAGAACCAGAACCAGTATACACACGAACATACTGTCATAGTCTCCGCGGAGTATGGCGAGCACCATTACGGCAATGACCAGCAGACGCAGCACTGCCCATATGATGAACGTTTGCCTGTCGCGCCGTATGACATCTCTCAGTGAATCCCTTTGACGTCTTTCTCTTTTCCTCATTCGGTTTGCTCCTTCGTGCGGCGGCAATAAACCGCGTAAATGATAATGGATGCCACGCTGACAGCCAGCTCGATCCCAATTGCGGCCCAGAACCAGGGCGAACTTGTATCGGTTATTTTCATACCAACGACCGTGGCACAGATAAGGCACGGCAAAAAGCCCAGCACAGCGCCGACAAGATAAGGCAGGTAGGGTATGGAAACACTTCCCATGTACAGACTTACCACATCACAGGGCAGGATTCCTATGGCGCGGACAATATATGAAAAGAAGAAAGGATTCCTGCTGCGAAAACGGCGAAATTCGTCTATTTTCGGATATTTTACTGCCAGCTTTTCTGCCAGTTCACGCCCGGACAGACGCCCGATCCAGTAGGGGATGGAGAGCGTCACGGCGATACCCAGAGTGTTCACGATAAGCGCAGGAATCAGCGGAAAAAGCACTCCGACTGCCACAAAAAGCGCCATGACAGGGAACATGACCGACAAGCTCTTCACCCCAAAGGCAAGCAGCATGAAACAGGCGGCAAGCAGAGGCTCTTTTGGACTATAAGAGAGCAATGCCTCCACGCTGAACCTCTTCCCGGAGAGCAAAAGGAACAGTATGATCCCAAGCATCACCAGCAGCGGCAGGTGCCGTAAAAATTTTGCTATATGGAGCAGATGTTTTGAACGATTTAATGCCATTCTCCCTCACCAGAATCAGTAGTATAATAAATTTACCACGTCAGAAGAGTTTATTCAATCGCACCCGCAGGATTTAACAGAATGTAAATATTTGCAAAGCCGTATGTACGCCGACAATTAATAACTTGACTTGCGGCGCATTAGAAATTAAAATAAAGAAATCATATGGAAATCAAACTGCCCGACAGAAATGGCATAAAGGAGTAATATCTTGCAATTATCAGAGCTTAAGCTGATCTCGGCCAGCAATATCATAAAACTTCGTACCGAAAACGGGATGACCCAGGCGGAACTGGGCGCCAAGCTGAATTATTCAGACAAGACCATATCCAAATGGGAGCGGGGAGAGGCAATTCCCGACGCCTTTGTGCTCCTGGAAATGGCAGAGATATTTGGCGTCAGTGTGGACTACCTTCTGTCCTCACATGACAGTTGGGAGGCTCCGGCAGACAAGGAAGAGGATAAGGAGACCTGCCGCAGTTACAGTGTGAACGTCATAATCGCCATCGCGGTGGTGGCGGTGATGACCCTGGCATTGACCGTCTTTGTCACACTGTGGCTTTTGAATATCATCGAGTGGCGTGTGTTTCTGGTGGGTGCCTCAGTGGCCTTACTGACTTATATGATATTGGACTGTGTTTTCAAAAAAGGAAAGCATTTGCAATTTTCCCTGGCAGCTTTTGTGCTGTCCTTATTTGTGCTACTGTATTTCTTTATGCCGCTTGTAGCAAAGCCCTGGCAGCTTTTCCTTATTGCCATCCCTGCGGAGATCATTGTTTTCCTCAGCTGTAATATTCGGAAAAGACCGGGAAAACGCCGGAATTTTAAAACGAAATAAGGGTTTCTACGATTCGTAGAGCAGCGGGTAGAATGTATGGAGAACCGTTCTACCCGCTTTTGGCTTCCTGTAGAATACCGAAGAAACAAAGTAGCTTGAAAAAAGAAGCATTCAGCCGTAAAATTCAAAATAAATTCATGCAGATTTCATGCAGAAAGGATGTCTGATATGGGAAATTATGTTCTTAGCTGCTGCTCCACTGCCGATCTGACGAAGGAGCATTTTGACAGCCGTGATATACACTATATCTGTTTCCACTATTTTATGGATGGCAAGGAATATCTCGACGATTTGGGACAGAGTATGCCCTTTGATCAATTCTATGACGCAATAAGCAAGGGCACGGATACACGCACGGCTCAGGTTAACATCTCGGAATATGTAGATTATTTTACGACTTTTCTGGAGCAGGGACTGGATATCGTGCATGTATGCCTGTCTTCCGGCCTTTCCGGGACCATTAACTCCGCAAAGAATGCTGCCCTTATCGCCAAGGAACGCTTTCCGGAGAGAAATATCTATGTTGTCGATTCTTTAGGCGCCTCCTCCGGATACGGCCTGATTATGGATTGTGCTGCCGACAAGCGGGATGAGGGTATGAGCGCAGAGGACTTGGCAAAGTGGATTGAGGAAAACCGTCTGAAGATGCACCACTGGTTCTTCTCAACCGATCTGTCATGCTATGTCCGCGGCGGCAGAATATCCAAGACTGCGGCTGTCTTCGGCGGCCTGCTGGAGATTTGTCCGCTGCTGAATATGGACAATCTGGGCAGATTGATGCCGCGCTTTAAAATCCGCACCAAGAAAAAGGTCATCAAAGCCATCGTTGATAAGATGGAGGAAAACGCCGAAGGCGGCCTTGACTATAGTGGCAAGTGCTATATGTGCCAATCCGCCTGCTATGAAGATGCACGTCAGGTGGCGGACATGGTGGAGGCACGTTTCCCCAAGCTCAAAGGCAAGGTGGAGATTAACAATATCGGAACCACAATCGGCAGCCACACAGGCCCCGGTACCGTGGCACTGTTCTTCTGGGGCAGCAAGCGTGTGGACTGAAAGTTAAATAAACAAAAAAGAAGTACCATGGGCAGCAAAGCTCATGGTACTTCTTTTTATTCATGCCGTGCGCGCAAGGCAATAAAGGGATCGGTACCGTTGCCGGAGAGTGTGGTAAAGTTCATGCTGGCATCCACATGGTCGGACATGGACTGCCGGGCCAGAAGCGGCATACGCATCCTGATAGCTGCCACAACAGAGATGTGATTAAACTTTACACTGGAGAGCCAGGGATTGTTGTCGTTGTTGCTGCGTCCGATAAATTCCAGCATGGAGGACTGATACATGGTCAGCTTCGGAAGCAGAAGATTATAACTTTGACGGATGTAGGGATTTCCGCAGGAATCGATGATAAGGCGATGAAAGGGCATGTCTGTATCTTTCATGCCGCGGATATCCCGTCGGATCACGCTATCCTTGAAGGCCTCGGCCAGATTGGAAAGCTCCCGTACCGTGGCATCATCCGCATTGTGGGCACAGAGGGCAGCTGCCTCGCTCTCAATAGCGGTTCTGACCTGATACAGGTTTATCATATCGTTTAAATTCAGATCCAGCACAAAATTGCCGTTCTGCCCCGGGTGGTTTACAACAAAGCCAACCTCGGTAAGTTTTGCTATTGCCTCGGCAACAGGGGTTCTGGAGATGCCCAGTGAAGCGGAGATCTGATTGACATTCAGCTTTGCCCCCGGACTGATACGAAGCTCAACAATCTCGTCATAAAGAAGCTTGGCCACAAGATCTCTCAGCTTTGCGTCGGGGTTCGCGTTGATATATTCCTTAAGCCTGTATTGATCCATAACAGACAACTCCTAATCTAATGAGTTAATCGAGCAAATTATATATTAAAAA
>CAZESU010000007.1:0-5016 GCA_964515275.1 uncultured Oscillospiraceae bacterium | reverse complement strand
GACAGTATTAAGATAAATTAAGGCGTATTAAGAGAACTTAATAGTACAAAATACAACGAAGAAGCTATAATAGGAATATCGAGATGAGACGGTGAAACAGGAGAAAGTGACAATGCATATGGTAAAGAGAAAGCTAAGATTACCGCCAAAAGCTGCACTGGCGGTGATTTTGCTTGCAGTAGGCCTAATAGCATGGTTGCTGTCGGGCCGCACCAAAATCAATGCAAAGGAGATCGGACAGCAGCCGGAAGGGGAGAACATTCAGAGCAGTCTGAGCTACGAAGAGCCGGAAGCGGAACCTGAGGATTCCGCTGACGCCGGCAGACCCATCGACCCGGACAAGCCCATGGTGGCATTGACCTTTGATGACGGGCCAAACGATGAGAGCAGCCCGCAGATTCTGGACTGCCTTGAGGCCAACGGCGTTGTTGCCACTTTCTTCGAGATAGGCTGTAATGTAAAAGAATTCCCCGAAATAGCAAAACGCGCCTATGATCTGGGCTGTGAGATAGGCTCCCATACTTTCAGTCACAAGGCGCTGACGGAGATGAACGCCGATGAGCGGGAAGAGGATCGGCGGCTCTGTAAGGAGACCTTTGAAAGCGCCATTGGCGTGGAGCCGCAGCTTATCCGTCCGCCGCAGGGCAGCGTGGTACACTCCATCATGGATGCCAGCGACCAGATATTTGTTGGCTGGTCCCTTGACACCCAGGACTGGCTCTATCAGAACGTTGACAGAACCGTAAATATGGTGAAGCAGTACGGCGATCTGGACGGTCAGGTGATATTGATGCACTCTATCTATAAAGAGAGTGCAGAGGCAGTGGAGCAGATCGTCCCCTTGCTTTTGGAGCAGGGCTACCAGCTGGTAACAATCAGCGAGCTTTTTCAGTACCATTACGGCATTACACCGGAACAGCATTATTACTATGCCTATGATTATTTCGTCTCGGACGGCGCAATGAAGGTGAGCTGATCAAAGCACATATTTCAGAATGCAGACCGCCTGAAGTAAGCTTCCGGCGTCAACAAAAACATGAAAAACCGTGTGCAGCGCCGGACGCTTTTTCCCCAGACCATAGACGATTGCACCCACGGTGTAGGATATGCCGCCTGCCAGCAGCCACAAAAATCCCGCCGTGCCCACCGCTTCCAGCGTGGGCTTCAGGGCAAAGATAATGAGCCAGCCCATGCCGATATAGCACAGCATGGATATTTTACCGTAACGCTTGTGATCGATTGCGGTGAACACCGCCGCAAAAGCGGCAAGCCCCCATTCCGCCCCAAAAACAACCCAGGCAATTGCCGGGTGCAGCGGCCGTATGGCTGAGAGCAGGATGGGCGTGTAGGTTCCGGCGATCAGCAGGTAAATGGTGCAGTGGTCGATGACCTGCATTACCTTCTTGCCCATGCAGGGTTTCAGACCGTGATAGACGCTGGAGACCGAATACAATATCACCATGGATGCGCCGTAAATGGCTCCACCAACTATGCCCCAGACGTTTTCGTGCAGTGCCGCAATCAAAACGGCAAACACCAGCACGGTCACGCCGATGGCCCCGCCAACAATGTGGGTCACCATATTGGCAATTTCATTTGCCCGGGTATAGTCGGGCAGGCTTCGTTCACAAAGGGGAGTTCTTGTCAAAATGATTACCTCCTTCCCACAAGCCTATTGTATGGTCGGAGGGCAAAAAAATACAAGCTACTGTCAAAGTGCAGGACTATATTCTCAAAAACAAAAAAGGTAGAGCCCGATTTTAGGGCGCTACCTTATAATTTTTTTGAGCCAGACCCTTTGCCCTGTTCTGGGCTTCCTCTCTCTGACGGCACAGCTCTGCCCAGCTGGGGAGCGTGGCAAAGACAGAAGGCATCTCTTTCATGAGCTTTGGCACGTCTATGCCCTGAGGACAGATGGCTCTGCATTTGCCGCAGCCGATGCAGCTCTGGGGAAGTTTATCCTCGGCGATGGCATCCACCCTCATGCTCAGATTCAGGCTCGGTTCCATCTTAACATCGTTATAGAGGCTGATGAGCATGGGGATGTCAAGCTGCTTGGGGCAGCCGGCGCAGCAGTAGCGGCAGCCTGTGCAGGGCACCGCGTCCTTGAGGCGCTCGGCGATATCCATCAACAGAGCGTTCTCCTTTTCGGAGAGAGGACGGCGCTCATTGAAAGTGCTGACGTTATCTTCCATCTGTGCCAGTTCTGACATACCGCTGAGCACCATCTTCACATTGGGCAGCCCCTGCAGCCAGTGAAAGCCCCAGGAGGGCACACTCTCTTCCGGGTGCAGTGCGGTGAGCTTCTCTGCATCGGAAGCGGGCAGCTTGGCAAGCTTTCCGCCGCGCACGGGCTCCATGACCCACACGGGAATGCCGCGCTCGGTCAGAAGTTCGTATTTGCCCTTGGCATTCTGCAGAGTCCAGTCCAGATAATTGAGCTGTATCTGGCAGAATTCCATATGTTCGCCGTAAGCATCCAGAAACTCCTTTATGTTTTCTACTCCGCCGTGGCAGGAGAAGCCCAAATGGTTGATCCGTCCCAGGCGCTTCTGCTCCACAAAGTAGTCAACAATGTGCCATTTCCCATTTTTATAGGTGCGTATGGAGTGCTCGTTCACGTTGTGCATCAAATAAAAGTCAAAATAGTCCACGCCGCATTTTTTGAGCTGATCCTCAAACACACCGGCAGGGTCATAGCTGCTGGATATCTGATGGCCGGGGAATTTGTCCGCCAGATAGAAGCTCTCTCTGGGATAGGCGCTGAGTGCTTTCCCGATAGCTACCTCCGACATGCTGCCGTGGTAAGGGTAAGCGGTGTCGAAATAGTTCACTCCGTGCCCGATGGCGTATGCTACCATGCGTTCTACCTCTGCCTGATCAATGTCCGTCACAGTGCCGCCGGGGACGAGGGGCAGTCTCATTGTGCCGAAGCCGAGAAGAGACAGCTTTTTGCCATGAAAATCACTGTATATCATATGCAGCCTCCCAATCTTATGCATTGATACATTTTACCATGCTTGGAGTGAACCGTCAACCAAGCAGAAAGCGTATCCTGTTGACCGGGTATCCTGCTGCGCAGGAACAGAATGCACAATAGGGCGGCTCAATCCCCCGGATTTGATCAGCATCATCATTGCGGCAAAATTCTGCCCCAGCAAGTCGTTGATCTCCTCCTCGGAGAAATGGCATACTCTGGCGGCACACAGGACCCCGATGCCGAAGGTGTATATCCAAACCTGCTGAAACAGGGCTTTTGCCTCCTGCGTGGTAAGACCGTAATCCCGCTGTATCAGTCGAGGCATACATTAGCCGTGTCGCCCTGCTCATGGAAAACGCCCGGGTGAAGAACTATGTCAGTCCTTAAAGCTTTTTCTTCTGTATTCCGGCTTCAAATCGGCACGGAGCTTGTATTCCACACTCTGCATGACGAACTGAGAGACAGCCGCCAGATCGCCGTTGCCGTCGGTCACGTCCACATCATAAAACAGCAGCTGCCTACCTGCGCGAATCAGTCGTGCTTCGGCCTTCACGGGCCCCACCTTGGCGCTGCGGAGATAATGGATACTGCTGGACACAGTGACCGGCCTTTTTTCCAGAAGAAAGGCTGCCGAACCGCCTGCCACACAGTCACAGCAGGTGTAAATCACGCCGCTGTGGGCAGCGCCGTATACATCGCAGGTGTCGGGATAGATGTCTGCGCCGTAAATCATGCCCTTCTCACCGCGGCCCAGCACATGGATATGGCATACTGCTGGAAAGAACACGGAGAGACGCGGATAAAAAATGCCTGTCACCGGGTCAATGGGAGAGTTCTCGTTGCCGGCAAAGATAGTCTGGTGAAATTCCCGCAGACCTTCTCTGGGCTGATCGGTGTCTTTCAGCGTTACTAGCTGGCTCAGACACAGTTTGCCATTGCTGTCCGTTATCCGTACCCGGTATATGATAGATTCCCGATCGGTCCCTATGAGCTTTGTCCTTATATGGGCACCGATGCCCAGAAGAGAACACTCATATTGGCTGGAGACATCCACCGCGACAGTCTGACGGCCCAGACACAGCTCAGCGGACAGAACTGCCGCCGCGTGACCGAGGGCATACACGTAACCTCCATGTGCAGAGGAATAGGTGTTGCAGAAGTCCGGATTCAGTTTTGACCGGGCAATCAGTCCGTTTTCCCGTACTTCGTCCACTTTCAGGCCGATCAGCTTCACAAAGGGGTCTGTAATTTCATAACAGTTTTTTTGCTTGTTTTCCATATGTGTCCTTCCGTGCGGCGCGGTAAAAATAGAATGTGTTATACGCCGTTTTTATATTTTTAGCTGACTATATCACAAACGGCGAAAATATACAATGCTGTCGCAGACAATATGAGGTTTGTACCGATGTGGTTCCGGTAACCGGACAGCGATTCACAGCGTCCGCATGCTGGCAGAATATAGCTTGTCCGAATGGGGCATGCCGTATATCTTGCTCAAAGACCGGGAATTGCACAACTGCATTAAAGAGAAAGAGGAAGATGAAAGCAAACCATCCCGCCTTAATAAAGGCGGGATGCTTCTATTTTTGCGCAGTAAAACCTAGGGCTTGTTTGAAAAACGTCAACATACCCAAATGGCGGGTCTTTTTCCGCCATAATTTGCCTCGAAATCTTGCGATACACAAAGTATAGCGGCGATTTCTCAGCTTCCTCTGGCGAAAAATCTCTCGCCCTTGGGCACATTGCCTATTTTTCAAACAAGGCCTAAAATGATTGCGCATAATTCTTGGTGCCGGTAACCGGACTCGAACCGGTACGCTGTTGCCAGCGAGGGATTTTAAGTCCCTTGTGTCTACCATTCCACCACACCGGCAGGTGTGACGAATATAATTTACCACCCGAAAATAATTGTGTCAAGCGGGCAGAGTTTTCTGCCCGCTTGTGAGACTATCGAAAAACCGGTAGGCAGCAAGACAACGGGAAGGAAGATACGGTGAAAGAAACCCAGGAAGGGTGTCTTTCACGTCCAATAAAGT
>CAZESU010000006.1:0-35519 GCA_964515275.1 uncultured Oscillospiraceae bacterium | reverse complement strand
TTGGGTGTAGCTCTGCCTTTCGGCTTCGCTACCCCAACATTTATTATAGAACCAGTTAACTGCCGTGGCTATGCCGCGGCAGTTTTTTTATAAAAAAACATCGCGTTCTATTGAAAGAAGAAGGCTTTTAAGGTATAATAAATTGTTAGCTTGCTTTGGAGGCATAATGATGGCAGAGCAAAAAACAAATGTAATGCGCGTGCTGGGACAGAAAAAGATAGAATACTTACCCCATGAATATCCACACGGTGAGGATGCCGTTGACGGAAGGACTGTGGCCAGAATCATCGGACGTGATCCGGCATGCGTTTTCAAGACCCTTGTAACACGCGGAGCCAGCAAGAGTATATATGTCTTTGTTATCCCGGTAGAGGGTGAGCTGGATCTGAAAAAAGCGGCAAAGACGGTTGGCGAAAAGTCCATTGCCATGGTCCATGTAAGTGAAATAAATGGACTTACCGGCTATGTACGCGGCGGATGCTCTCCGATCGGCATGAAAAAGCAGTATAAAACCGTTTATCACAGCAGCATCCTTCAGCAGGAGACGATCCTTGTCAGCGCAGGGAAAATAGGTCAGCAGGTAGAGCTTGCCCCAGGGGATCTTATTGGACTCACAAAAGGAGTTACAGCAGATATTATTACAGAGGTTTAAATAATGCAGGACAGCATTTTCATAAAAGGCGCAAGAGAGAACAATCTTAAAGATATCGACATCGAAATACCCAGAGATAAGCTTGTGGTCATAACCGGTCTTTCCGGAAGCGGCAAATCCAGTTTGGCTTTTGATACCATATATGCTGAAGGACAGCGGAGGTATGTTGAAAGCCTCAGCTCCTATGCAAGAATGTTTCTTGGTCAGATGGACAAGCCGGATGTGGACTATATTGATGGCCTTTCACCGGCAATATCCATTGACCAGAAGACTACATCAAAAAATCCCCGCTCCACTGTGGGAACGGTCACAGAGATATACGACTATATGCGTCTGCTCTGGGCGCGGGTAGGCGTGCCACATTGTCCTAAATGCGGCAGGGAAATCAAGCAGCAGAGCATCGACCAGATTGTGGATCAGATCTTGGCGCTGCCCGAAGGGACCAGAATTCAGATATTGGCTCCTGTTATCCGGGCAAGAAAGGGTGAACATGTAAAGGTCCTTGAAGATGCCAAGAAGTCCGGCTATGTCCGCGCAAGAGTTGATGGCATACTTTATGATCTTTCCGAAGAGATCAAGCTTGAAAAAAATAAGAAGCATAACATTGAAATTGTTGTAGACAGACTTGTTATCAAGCCGGACATCATCCGCAGACTTACAGACTCGGCGGAGACTGCTCTTGCCCTTGCCGGAGGTCTGATGCTGGTAGACCTTGTCAGCGAGGACAGGCAGATTTCTTTTTCTCAGAACTATGCCTGTGAAAATTGCGGCATCTCCATCGAAGAGCTTGCTCCCAGACTTTTTTCCTTCAACAATCCGTACGGTGCCTGCCCCACATGTACGGGACTTGGCGTTCAGCTTCTTATAGATCCGCAGCTCATTATGCCTAACCCCACACTCAGTATCATGGATGGTGGCATCTGTGCTTCCGGCTGGGGAAATGTGAAGGGAGACTCCATCTCCAGAATGTACTTTGAAGCTCTTGCTCGCAGATATCATTTCAAACTGACGGATCCCATAAAAGATCTCCCGAAAGAAGCAGTCGATGCCATTCTCTATGGAACAAAAGGCGAGCAGCTCCAGCTCCACTATGAAAAGAGCGAGGGTTTCGGTGTGATCAAGCGGGAATTTGAGGGGATTGTACCAAACCTTGAACGCCGTTATCGTGAAACCCAAAGCCCTGCCATGAAGAGTGATATTGAGGAATGCATGGCAGAAATACCGTGTCCCGACTGCGGCGGCAGGAGACTGAAAAAATCTGCACTTGCAGTAACCGTGGGCGGACTAAGCATCGTGCAATTTTCCGATTTATCTGTAATCAAGGCATTGGAATTTATAGACACACTTGCGCTTTCCGGAAAGGAAGCCATAATTGCTGATCGTATTTTGAAGGAGATCAAGTCAAGGCTCGGTTTCCTGCGGAGCGTCGGTTTGGGTTATCTGACCCTATCTCGCGCTACAGCGACCCTTTCTGGCGGTGAAAGCCAGCGAATTCGGCTGGCAACCCAGATCGGCTCAAGCCTTATGGGGGTGCTCTATATCCTTGATGAACCGAGCATCGGTCTGCACCAGCGGGATAACGACAAGCTTCTGGCAACTTTGAAAGAGCTGCGCGATTTGGGAAACACACTTATTGTTGTGGAGCACGACGAGGACACCATGCGCGCTGCCGACTATGTTATCGATATTGGTCCCGGAGCGGGAGTAAATGGAGGTAATGTGGTATGTGCCGGCTCTATTGAGGATATCTGCGCCTGTCCTGAGTCCATAACAGGCCAGTATCTCAGCGGCAGGCGCTTTATACCCGTACCCGAAAAGCGCAGAGAAGGGAACGGAAAAAGTCTCATTATCCGAAATGCGTCGGAAAACAATCTGAAAAACATCGACGTTGAGATTCCTCTTGGGAAGCTGATTTGCGTTACGGGCGTCTCCGGAAGCGGAAAATCCTCTCTGATAAATGAGATACTGTATAAAACCCTTGCGTTGGAAAAAAACCGGGCAAAGGTGCGCCCGGGCAAATATGATAGAATCGATGGGCTTGAAAATGTGGACAAGGTGATTGCTCTTGACCAGAGCCCCATCGGGAGAACTCCGCGCTCAAACCCTGCGACCTATACCGGGGTCTTTAACGACATCCGTGATCTGTTTGCCTCTACGCAGGACGCAAAGCTCCGCGGATACGGGCAAGGGAGATTCTCTTTTAATACAAAGGGCGGACGCTGTGAGGCATGCTGCGGCGACGGCCTGATTAAAATTGAGATGCACTTCTTGCCGGATGTATATGTGCCTTGCGACGTGTGTCACGGGAAGCGCTACAATCGGGAGACGCTTGAAGTCAAATACAAGGGCAAGAGCATAGCTGACGTCTTGGACATGACGATTGATGAAGCCTGTACTTTCTTTGAGAATCTCCCGAAGATATGCAGGAAGATTGAAACTTTGCAGGATGTGGGCCTTGGCTATGTGAAACTGGGCCAGTCCAGCACCACCCTGTCCGGCGGTGAGGCCCAGCGTGTAAAGCTCGCCACCGAGCTTTCCAAGCGCAGTACTGGCTCTACGGTGTATGTGCTGGATGAGCCTACCACGGGATTGCATATAGCGGATGTACACAAGCTGATCAATATTCTTAACAGACTTGTGGATGCCGGAAATACTGTGGTTGTGATCGAGCACAATCTTGATGTTATCAAGGTCGCCGACCATATCATTGACCTTGGACCTGAAGGCGGTGATGAGGGCGGCGAACTGGTGTTTGCCGGGACCCCGGAGGATTGCGTAAAATGCGAGAAAAGCTACACGGGCCAGTTCCTGAAAAAGCTGCTGTAGTGACATAATTTGATTTCTGCGCATAGAGTGGGCAGAGGTGGTTTGAATGACAGCAAAGCTCCTTTGCGCTCTTGCAGCGGCAGCTGTATGTCTGCTGTTGGTCTGGATCGTCGGCAGTCTTATGCTCAGTCCGGTCAAATGCGGAAAAAACAGCCGTCAGATGATACTTCTTTTTGTTCATGGTCATGAGCCTGCCCTGGAACAGAATGTGAGAGGGCTCCTCTGGTTGAACGACAATGGAGTCCTTCGATGCAGCATTGTAATCATGGGTACATCCATGGATGAAGAGACCCGCTTTGTAGCAAGAACACTTGCAAAAGAATACAGCTGTATCACACTGGTTGAGGATGGAGAGATACCCCAATGGATCAGGATAACGAACTGTTAGAGATATCGGGTACCGTTGAAAATGTAATCTATAAGAATGAGGAGAACGGCTATACGGTGCTGCGCCTGAATGATCAGGCCGGTGCGGTTATTACCGTTGTAGGCTGTTTTCCTTATGCTTCAGCCGGGGAGTCCATGATCGTCAGCGGTCAATGGATGACGCACGCCGTCCATGGCAGGCAGTTCAAGGCAGAGTTTGCCCAAAGACTTCTGCCTACTACCGCCAATGCCATATATGACTATCTGGCGGGTGGTTCTGTCAGAGGAATCGGTCCCGCTACCGCTTCGCTGATTGTGAACGAATTCGGAGAGCAGACGCTTGAAGTTCTGGAAAATTCTCCGCAGCTTCTCACCAAAATACGTGGCATAAGCGCTGCAAAGGCAGAGCAGATGGCCAAAAGTTTCAGGCGGCAGGCGGGCGTTCGGAGGCTTATGGAGTTTGTATGTTCTTTCGGCCTGCGGCCTATCCTTGCCATGCGCATGTATAAGTTTTACGGAGAGAAAGCCCTTGAGCTTCTGAGAGATAACCCGTATATTCTTGCCACCGAACATATCGGCGGCAGCTTTGCCGAGGCCGATACCATGGCTCTTGAGATGGGTGTTGACAGTTACAGTAAAAACCGTATCTGCGCCGCAGTGCTTTTTGAGCTTGTACATAATTCCGGCAACGGACACTGCTTTATTCCCCGGGAAAAACTTGCCGTCGTTACGGCGGAGCTTATTGGTATCGATGCACAGTCAGCCGATGACTGCATCGATATCCTGATCGAAAAAGGCCAGCTGATGTATGAGGAGATCGCTGGCTGCAGAGCCTGCTATCTGCCCTCACTGTATGAGGCAGAGACTGATGCGGCTGAGAATATTGCCCGCATGTGTCTCAGGCATTTTGATGAGTCAGTAAATATCCCGGCGCTTATTGATACCCTGCAAAAGCAGCTGGGTATCCAATATGCGCCCTTGCAGAGAAAGACCCTGGAACTTGCCCTGAAAAACCAGATTATTGTCATAACCGGCGGTCCGGGCACGGGAAAGACCACGTCTATCCGGGCCATTCTTGCCATGTTTGAACGTCTTGGACTTAAGACGCTGCTCACAGCGCCCACCGGGCGTGCCGCAAAGCGAATGACGGAGCTTACAGGCCAGGATGCTTCTACCGTACATCGCCTGCTGGAAGCAAAATTTTCGGACGACGGCGAGACTGTTATCTTCGGCAAGGATAAAAGCGACAGGCTGGACTGCGATGCTGTCATACTGGATGAATGTTCCATGGTGGACATTGTTTTGATGGATGCTCTTCTGTCGGCGCTGCCTGACGATGCAAGGCTTGTGATGGTGGGGGATGCCGATCAGCTTCCCTCGGTTGGACCGGGAAATGTTTTCTCCGCGGTTATCAGAAGTCAGGTCGTTCCCACCATACGACTTACAGAGATTTTCAGGCAGAATGAGGGCAGCCGCATCGTCAGAAACGCCCATATGATAAACAAAGGGGAACACCCCAATCTTTCGGAAAATGCGGGCGACTTTTTCCGCCTAAAAAGACTTCAGGCGGGCAGTACTGTGGACACAATTACGGAGCTTTGTTCGGTAAGACTTCCGGGAAAAATGAACATACCGCCTGAGGATATTCAGGTCCTCTCTCCCACAAGAAAGGGAGAGCTTGGCACAGCAAGCCTGAATAAGCGTTTACAGCAGGTGCTGAACCCGCCACGAAAGGACAGGAAGGAAAAAGCGTTCGGCGATGTGGTCTTTCGCGAGGGCGATCGAGTGATGCAGATCAAGAACAATTATGATATGCTGTGGCATAATGAGAGCAACACTGCCGCCGGAAGCGGAATCTATAATGGCGATATCGGAACGGTGATTGCAATCGACATGGACGCCGAGAGTCTGACTGTAAATTTCGATGGCAGGATTGCTTCCTATGGATTTGATTCGCTTCTTGAGCTTGAACACGCCTGGGCGATGACAGTACATAAATCGCAGGGAAGTGAATACAGAGCAGTCATCCTGGCTCTCAGCCCTGGCTCCCAGATGCTTTTGACAAGAGATGTGCTGTATACCGCTGTCACCCGCGCCAAGGAGCTTCTCATCATGGTGGGGGATGACGCGACGGCCTATCAGATGATTGATAATTTCCGACAGTCCAAGAGATACAGTGCTCTTCGCGTCAGATTACGGAAGCTGTGCGGAGTGCAATGATGAAAAGTATTGACCGGCTTCTGGAGCTGCTTTATCCAACGAAGTGCGTTTTCTGCCATAAACTTTCCGAAAACGGAGAAAGAGTATGCAAACAATGCATGGCAGAGCTGCCCAGAACACCAAAAGGGGCTCAGGTACAGAAGTTTCCCTTTATCAGCGCCTGTGTGTCTCCGCTGTATTATGAAAGAGATGTGAGGGAGTCTCTGCTTCGGTATAAATTCCACCATCTCACGGCATATGCAGACATTTATGCGATATTTATAGCAGAAACGATTGACGAAAACCATGTTTCCTGCGATATTATCACCTGGGTGCCATTGAGCCGCAAGAGGCTGCGGAAACGCGGATATGACCAGGCGAGGCTTCTGGCTGGGGAGCTTTCAAAGATATACAGCATAGAGTGCTGCCGGTTATTGAGAAAGAAAAGGAATAACCCTGCTCAGTCCGGTACGGGCAGTGCCGAGAAGAGACGGGCAAATGTGGCGGGGGTCTATACCGCAGTGGAGCAGGAGAAAATAAAAGACAAAACCATCCTTCTTGTCGACGATATTGTTACTACCGGTTCCACGCTGTCAGAGTGCGCAAGCGTGCTTCTTGCAGCCGGTGCCAAAGAAGTTCGTGCTGTAACGGTTGCCAGAAAACGTAATTAGGGATATAATAGGCTAAAATATACATGAGGTGAAACAAATGCTTATTTTTGAAAGGGATATAGCTGTCGATATGGGCACGTCCTCCACGCTCGTCTTTGAACAGGGCAAAGGCGTTGTTCTCCGCGAGCCCACAGTGGTCGCCGTAGACAAGTTCAACGGGAAAATTCTCAAAGTAGGACAGGACGCGCAGAAGATGCTGGGGCGTACCCCGGCAAACATTGTCGCCATCCATCCCATCAGCGCGGGCGTAATATCTGATTATGAGATGACGGCTCAGATGCTCCGTGAGCTTATCAGCCGGATTACTTCCTTCAGTTTCTTTAAGCCCTGTGTCCTTGTCTGCGTTCCCAGCAGCATCACAGGCGTTGAAGAGCGCGCTGTTATCGACGCTGCCATTGAAGCCGGTGCACGGCGAGTTTATCTGCTTGAGACCGCTGTTGCAACCGCGATGGGCTCCGGCGTGGATATCTCCAAGGCAGACGGACATATGGTTATAGACATCGGCGGCGGCACCACGGAGATCGCTATAATCTCTGTTGGCGGCGTTGTTGAATGTGAATCAATTAAGGTTGCCGGGGCCAGCTTTGATGAGGCAATTGTCAAATATATAAGACATAAACACAATATGCTCATCGGTCTCGGCACTGCCGAGGAGCTGAAACGCAGCATTGGCTGCGTTATCCAGCGCCCGGATGTGAGTGTGGAGGAGGTTAAGGGCCGCAGCCTTACCAACGGTCTGCCCAAGACGGTTAATATCAGTTCAAATGAACTCATTGAGGCCTTTGTGGAGCCCATGAACCATATTTTGGAATCTATTCATACTGTACTGGAGCGCACTCCGCCTCAGCTCGTGGGAGACCTTGATAAAAACGGCATCATTATGTCCGGCGGCGGCAGTCTGATTTATGGCATTGACAGACTTATTGAGCGCAGTACCGGCATCAGGACCGTCGTTGTGGATGACCCCATATCCTGTGCAGCTTATGGCGCGGGAAAGATGCTCTCACATTTAAATGACATGCAGGATGGCATGATGAATTTCTATCGGAAGAGACAGCTTAAAGGATAATTCGACATATCACCGCATAAGATAAAGGAGAGGTGCAGACATGAAATTAGCCGGCTTATTCAAGAAAAAAGAAGAAGTTCCGCACTGCTCCGCCGTTATCGTGGCGGCAGGCAGCTCCCAGCGTATGGGAACCGATAAGAGCATGCTTGAGCTTGGCTCTATGCCGGTTCTGGCAAGAACACTTCTTGTGTTTCAGCAGTCTGAACTTATTGACGAGATCATCGTAGTAACCCGGATGGAAAAGCTTACAGAGGTGGCAGATCTATGCAAGAAATACGGCGTTGAAAAAGTCAGCAAAGTAATAAGCGGCGGCACCACAAGGATGGAATCCGCGCTTGCCGGTGTATCAGAGGTCCGCAGCCGTACAAAGCTCATTGCGATTCACGACGGTGCAAGGCCGCTGGTCACTCAGGAGCTTATTTCGCGCACTGTTTACGCTGCTGCTCAGTACATGGCTGCGGTCCCAGCAATAGGCAGCGTTGATACACTGAAGCTGGTGGATGACAATGATACCGTTATCGGCGCTGTTGACAGGGAACATACTGTCAGAGTGCAGACACCTCAGGTTTTCCATGCGGACATAATCAAAGGCGCACTTACAACTGCCGTCGGAAAGGGACTGACCTTCACCGATGACTGCTCTGCCGTGGAGCTGATGGCGGTTAAAGCCCATGTGGTTCCCGGAGATGAGGATAATATCAAGCTGACCACTCCCAGAGATCTGCTGTATGCATCTGCCATTCTCAAAGACAGAGGTGAGGCACTTTGAGAATCGGACATGGCTATGATGTACATCGATTGGTAGAAGGACGCAGACTGATCCTTGGCGGCGTGGATATCGCGTATGAGAAAGGCCTCCTGGGCCATTCTGACGCGGATGTGCTCGTACATGCGCTGATGGACGCGCTTTTAGGCGCGGCTGCTCTCGGCGACATCGGAAAGCATTTTCCTGACAGTGATGAAAGGTACCGCGGCGCCGACAGTATTGAATTATTAAAAAAGGTATGCGATATTCTGTCTGATCATGGTTACCGTGTAGGCAATGTGGACTGCACCATACTTGCCCAACGGCCAAAGCTTGCTCCGTACATTTTCCAGATGCGTGAAAATATTGCATCCGCCATGGATATCCCGGCGGGTAATGTCAGCGTGAAAGCCACCACGGAAGAGGGCTTAGGCTTTACCGGTGAAGGGCTGGGAATAGCGGCTCATGCGGTAGCGCTCATTGTTGAAAAGTGAACACAAAGGATTTCCCCTGTGCATATGATGGTATGTATCACGCGGGGAAAACTTCAAAGCATCCGCAGAGAGTATTTCTCCACGGATGTTTTTATTTGTTTATGGCTGTTCACGCCGGGAAAAGGAGTTTTATATAATGACGCAGTATTTGATAATGTGCCGGTCTTTGACCAAAGCGCAAAGCAGCGCAAGGCTTCTTGAAAGCGCCGGCATAACAGCAAGTGTTGTAAAAGCGCCGCAGGAATTGAGCGGAGCCGGCTGCGGCTATGCACTGAGCCTGTACAGAAAATTTGAAGAGGCGGTAGAGCTTTTGAAAAAGAATAAGCTTTTAAACGGAAAGCTATACAGCCGCAGCGGAAATAATGCATATGTGGAGGTAAAGCTATGATATATCTGGATAATGCTGCCACTACATTGCCAAAGCCGGTCGCAGTTGAACGGGCAGTAAGTCAGGCAATGATGAGCATGGCGAGCCCGGGAAGGGGAGCTCATGTTCCTGCAATGAAAGCAGCTCAGACCATGTTTGATTGCAGAGCGGCAGCGGCTGAATTGTTTCATGTGCCGGAAGCCGAGAGCGTGGTATTTACGATGAACGCCACGCATGCACTTAATATAGCAATCCGTTCCAAAGCAAAAAGAGGCACAAGAGTTTTGATCTCAGGCTTTGAGCACAACTCTGTTACAAGACCCCTTGCGGATATCGGAGCCGATATAATCATTGCCGGCAGAAGGCTGTTCGACAGGGAAGACACTATAAATGAGTTTAAAAGGGAAATTCCCCATGCTGAGCTTGTAGTATGCACCCATGTGTCCAATGTTTTTGGATATATCCTGCCCATTTATGAGATTGCGGAGCTTTGCCGTAAGCACAAGGTATCGCTTATTGTTGACGCATCTCAGTCTGCAGGTATTCTGGACGTGGATTTTCAAAGGCTCGGAGCTGCGTATATAGCCATGCCCGGACATAAATCCCTGTTTGGGCCACAGGGTACAGGGATTTTGCTTTGCGGCGAAAAGGGTGTTCCTCTGATGCAGGGAGGCTCCGGCTCCGACAGCATCCCTCAGACCATGCCGGATTATCTGCCCGACAGGCTTGAAGCCGGAACACACAATACAACGGGAATAGCGGGTTTACTTGCGGGAATAAACTTTGTCAGAGCTAAAGGACTGGAGAATATACAAAAGCACGAACGTTCACTGCTGGAACTCATGCTTAAAGAGCTAAACAGCGACAGGGTCGAACTTTTTGCGGCAGATTCCACATTGCAATGCGGAGTGTTGTCAGTAAGAGTAAAAGATGCGGGATGCGAAGACATTGCAGCCGGCCTGTCTCAGCATGGCGTGTGTGTCCGCAGCGGGCTTCACTGTGCGCCAACGGCCCATCAAAGTGCTGGAACCATTGATACAGGAACAATAAGGTTCAGTTTTTCCCCCTTTGTCAGTCGGGAGCAGGTTTTATCCGCATGCGGGATTATGAATGACGTAATCTTTAAGGAAAGTTAATAATGTTTTACGGAAATATGTTTGCCTTTTTTGCTCTGATGATTTATAATAAACTAATATTATAGCTTGGTATGGTATGCAATGCCGTGTTATGATAGATAACAGACAAATGAGGAAGAGCAGATGGAAGCAATCAGCACAGCGGCTGTCAAGGCGTGGAATTATCTGTCCACCATGGGCTTAGCCGATATTGTGGATATACTTATTGTGGCATATCTGATATATAAGGCAATCTGGTTCGTCAGAAAAACAAATTCATATAATCTTGCAAAGGGACTTATCGTTCTTTTGGTGGTGCTGGGCCTTTCAGACATTTTCAAGCTCACAATGATCAATTCTCTGCTTCGCAAGGCGGTTGAGCTTGGATTGATTGCTCTGCTTATTCTTTTCCAGCCGGAGCTTCGTCACATTCTGGAACGCATGGGTAGCCGCTTTTCATCAGGCAAAAGCATTTCCGGTTCCTCTATGGAGTCGGCTATTGCGCAGACAGTGCTTGCCTGTACCGAAATGTCTGCCTCTAGGACCGGAGCTTTGATCATCTTTGAGAGAAACGTGAAGCTCAACGATATTATGAGCACAGGCACCATTATCAATGCCGATGTCACTGCGGAGCTGATTAAAAACGTTTTCTTTAACAAGGCTCCTTTGCACGATGGTGCCCTTATCGTCAGAGGCAGCAGGCTTGCCGCTGCGGGATGCGTACTGCCTCTGACGAAAAGCACCAATCTGAGCAAGGATCTGGGCATGAGACACAGAGCAGGCATTGGCCTGAGTGAACAGTCTGATGCAGTTGTTGTCATTGTCTCTGAGGAGACAGGCTCCATATCGGTTGCAATCGAGGGTATGCTCAAGCGCCATCTTACCGCAGCTACCTTTGAAAAGCTCCTTCGCAGCGAATTGATACATGATGAAGACGAGGCCAATAACCGCAGCTTCATCAACATCCTCATGAAATACATCAAGGTGAAGAAGAATGAAGAAAACAAGCCGGATGAGAAATCTGTATAACAAGAAAATCTTCTGGATGGTCATTTCCCTCCTGGCTTCGCTTGCAATTTGGGTTTATATTACCAGTGTCGATTCTGATGAGTACAAGCAGACATTCAGAGGTGTGAGAGTGGAGCTGGTGGGGGAGGATGTCCTGCGCCAATCCAAGGGTCTCGTTATCACCGACCTTGACACAAATTCCGTCACGGTTGAACTTGTAGGGCCTCGGCGTATTATCGCATCTCTTGACGCTGTGGATCTTGTTGCGCAGGTGGATGTGAGCAAGCTGTCGCAGGCAGCATACACGTCACTGCAATACACACTTGTCTATCCTGATAAAACTGACAGCAGCTCTATTCAGGCCTCAAAAAAGTCTCCGGATACGGTGAATTTTATGGTATCTGCCGAGACCTCTAAAACCATTCAGGTCAGAGGCAGTTTTGAGGGGCAGCTTGCGGAAGGGTATACTGCTGAGATTCCCGTATTTGAGCCATCCACCATTACGATTTCCGGTCCTGACGCTTATATCAGCAAAGTTTCATATGCATGGGTCACATTTGGTAAAGACGGCATCGACAGCACATATTCCGTTGAAACCGGCTTCACCCTTCTGGATAAGGACGGGGAAGAATGCTCTACTACAGGCATTAGCTGTTCCACCAATGTGGTAACTGCTACACTGCCTTTGCTGGCAAAAAAGGAAGTTCCGCTGAGTGTTGACCTCATAGAGGGTGCGGGTGCTACCACCAGGAATAGCAAGGTCAAGATCGATCCGGAAACGATCACTCTTGCCGGTGATTCCGCTTTGATGGCGGGCTTGAATAAGATAACCGTAGCTACCATTGACCTGACCGATTTTGGCCTTTCTTTCACTGACACCTTTACCATTCCTCTCAGTGACGAGGTTAAGAACCTGAGCGGAGTGACAGAGGCAACCGTTACGGTGGAAGTGGTGGGCCTTGAGACAAGAGTCTTTACTGTCAAGAATATCTCCTGCGCCAATGTGACAGACGGGTACGTGGCCGATATTATTTCCGAGAGCATTACTGTCACGCTTCGCGGCACTGCGGAGCAACTCGACCAGATTAAAACCGAAAATCTGCGGGCAGTTGCAGACTTGGTGGACTATAAAGGCTCCACTGGTGCATACATGCCCGAGGTAAAGATATACGTTGATGGATTTACGGACGTTGGCGCTATCGGTGAAAATAATATTTCGATCGAGATAAGAAAGGCTTAGCATATGACACAGGAAGCTGTTGTTACAAAGGTTTTTCCAAATAATATGGCAGAGGTCGCCGTAACACGGACCACAGCCTGCGGAGGAAACTGTGGAAACTGTGAGAGCTGTATTTTTCAAAGTCAGCTGAAAGCCCTTGCAAAAAATAAAATATCTGCCTCTCCCGGTCAAAGGGTGCTCATTGAGAGCAAATCATCTAAAGTTTTCGGGGCTGCGATCCTGGTCTATGTCATGCCGCTTCTATTCTTCTTGGCTGGTTTTGCCCTGGCCTATTCTCTCGGTGCATCCGAGGGAATATGCGTTGCAGTCAGCTTTGTTGGGCTGATTTTGGGCGCAGCCGTTATGGTTATATCACAGAGGTTAAAAAAGAATAAGAACCCGATTACCTTTGATATTGTGGGACTTATTTGATGCTTGGAGGATGAGATGATAAAAAGTATGACTGGCTACGGCAGTGCCAAGGGAACTGTCGAAGGCCTCGATATCACGGTTGAGCTGAAAAGCGTTAATAACCGATACCTGGATACCTCTGTTCATCTGCCGCGCAGCTTTATGTTTGCGGAGGAGGCAATAAAAAACGCGGTGCAATCCCATATAAGCCGGGGAAAGGTGGATGTTTTTATTTCGGTCGATTCATCTGCCGCCGGGGATATGACGGTTAAAGTCAATGAACCGCTTCTGAAAGGTTATATTGAGGCAATTCGACATATTTCAGAAGAATATTCTCTTGTAAAAGATATGACCGCATTGAGTATCAGCCGTTTTCCTGACGTGCTTTCTGTGGAGAAGAAAGATTTTGATGCTGAAGCAATCTCTGCCGGCATATCTGCCATTGCGGAAAATGCTCTTCAGGATTTTGATTCCATGCGTCTGAGAGAAGGGAAGAAGCTGAGAGATGATGTGCTCTCAAGGCTGGAGACCATTGATAAGCTTGTCTCCATAGTGGAGACAGAAGCTCCGAAGACTGCTGCCGAATACAGAAGTCGGCTTGAACAGAAAATGCAGGAGATTCTGGGCGGTTCCGGCATTGATCAGAACCGTATTCTTTCTGAGGCTGCCATTTTTGCTGACCATATAGCTGTGGATGAGGAGACTGTGCGCCTGAGAAGCCATATGTCACAGCTGACTACAATGATAAACGGAAAATCTCCCACCGGGCGTAAAATCGATTTTCTCATCCAGGAGTTTAACCGTGAGGCAAATACCATCGGCTCAAAATGCCAGAATTCCGATATTGCTCATGTAGTGGTAGACCTTAAGTCAGAGATCGAGAAAATACGGGAACAGATTCAGAATATAGAGTGAGGAGCAAAATATGAAGCTGATCAACATCGGCTTTGGCAATCTGATTTCCGCGGAGAGGATCATATCCATCGTCAGTCCTGAGTCTGCGCCCATAAAGCGTATGGTGCAGGATGTACGGGAAAAGGGATTGCTGATCGACGCATCCTTTGGACGCAGCACAAAATCCGTCATTGTAATGGACAGTGGGAATGTGGTTCTGTCGGCTCTGCCGCCGGAGACCCTTGCTGTCCGATTTGGTGAAAAAACAGAACAGGGAGAAGGAAACGAAAATGAATGACAGAGGCAGATTGATTGTTATCTCAGGCCCTTCCGGCGCAGGAAAGAGCACCGTCGTTTTCAAAGCTATTGAGGGAAGAAATGATATATGCTTTTCGACCTCAGTCACCACACGCAAGCCCCGTCCCGGCGAGGTGGACGGTAAGGAATACTTCTTTGTGGATCTTGACCGCTTTAAGGAAATGGTCGATAATGACGAGCTTTTGGAGCACGCCGTATATGTGGCCAATTCCTATGGCACTCCAAGAAAATATGTAGAGGACAAGCTGGAGAGCGGTCTGAACGTACTGCTTGACATTGAAGTGCAGGGTGCAAGGCAGATCAAGGAGAAAAAGCCTGACGCAGTACTTATTTTTATCATTCCGCCCTCTATGGAAGAGCTAAAAAGACGTCTTATTGCCCGCGGAACAGATACTGAACGGGCGATTGAAGCCAGGCTTATCCGCGCAAAACAGGAATATGCCGAAGCTGATTTTTATAATTACATCATTGTAAACGATGATGCAGAAAAGGCCGCAAATGAGCTTTCTGCCATCATCACTGCTGAGCGCTGCAAGGCGGAAAACAGAATAAATTTCCTTAAAGAAGTCTAAAATTGTACGCCGTAATATCACGGTAGAATGGAGAATCATTATGATGCTTTATCCCCCCATGGCTGAACTTGTAGAGAAAGTGGGCAGCCGTTACCAGCTTGTAAATCTCGTTGCCAGAAGAGCACGTGCAATATCTGCAGAGGCAGAAGAAAAGCAGATTCCGCTTGAAAAGAAGCCTGTTTCCTCCGCTATTGACGAAGTATACACCGGAAAACTGACTATAAAATAATTTTTGGCGGGGTTACTACCCCGCTGAATTTGAACTGCGGCAGAAGGCGGTGGAGATATGCCCGAATCAGTTGCAAAAATCGCGGTATCCGCCGCTACATACTGGATAGACAAACCCTATGATTATCTCATCCCTATGGAGTACAGGGGTAAAATTAGTGCCGGAATGAGGGTCAGCGTACCCTTTTCCAAAGGAAATCGGCGCTGTGAAGGAATTATTCTCGCCCTTTCCGAACGCAGCGAATATAAGAGGCTCAAGCCGATTCTGCAGGTGCTGGATGCGGAACCCGTCTTAACACCGGAACAGATTAAACTTGCGCTTTTTATGAGAGAACGTTTTTTCTGTACCGTTTATGACGCAGTGAAGGCAATCCTTCCTGCCGGGCTCTGGTTTAATGAGGACGGCAGTCAGCGTGCCAAAGATAAAGCCATAGAAGTGGCAATGCTGTCCGTCTCATCTGAGGATGCCTCTGTGATTGCAGATAATAAGCGCCGACGCTCACCGCAGCAATCAGCCATACTGGATCTTCTCTGCAGTTTTGAAACGCTTCCCGTTAGGGATATTTTGAATCATACGGGAGCGGCAAGGCCCAGCTTCAATGCTTTGATAAAACAGGATCTTGTGGAAACCTTTCAGCGCGAGGTATACCGCAGACCGGAGGTATTTGCTGATGAAATTCTTCCGGTACCCACTTTGAACGCCGAACAGCAGAAGGCATACACGGGAATATCCAAGCTTGCTGACTCTGGAAACCCCTGTGCGGCTCTGCTTTTTGGCGTTACAGGCAGCGGAAAGACCAGCGTTTATATTCATCTTATTAAAGACAGCCTGAAAAAAGGGAAGGCTGCCATCCTTCTTGTACCGGAGATCGCGTTGACGCCGCAAATGCTGCAAACTTTTTCTTCCCACTTCGGAGATGAGATCGCTGTTCTGCACAGCAGCCTGTCTATCGGTGAACGCTATGATGAATGGAAAAGGATAAAAAACGGCAAAGCGAAAGTTGTTATCGGTACCAGAAGCGCTGTTTTCGCGCCGGTCAGTGACCTGGGCATTATCATAATAGACGAGGAACAGGAGGAGACCTACAAGTCCGAAAACTCTCCCCGCTATAATGCCCGGGATATCGCAAAGTATCTGTGCTGCAAAGCAGGCTGTCTTCTCCTTTTGGGTTCGGCCACACCGGATATTGCAAGCCGTTACAACGCTGAAACAGGAAAATACAGCATGTTCACCCTATCTGAGCGATATAACGACAAGAACTTGCCTGAAGTCAGGATTGTTGACATGAAACGGGAGCTTCGCCATGGAAACGGCAGCGATATCAGCAGCTTTCTCAAAGACGAGCTTGCGGCGAATATCTCAAAAGGCGAGCAGAGCATATTATTCATTAATCGCAGAGGTGCCCACAAGCTTATAAGCTGCGTCGACTGCGGATATACTTACAAATGCCCCAAATGCAGTGTCTCACTTACATACCACAGCGCAAACAGGCGTCTTATGTGCCACTATTGCGGTTACTCCCGCCGCGTTGATGAATATTGTCCGGACTGCGGAGGGACGCTGAAATATGTGGGTACCGGCACTCAGCATGTGGAGGAAGAGCTCCATGAGCTTTTTCCTGGCGTTGAGGTTCTGCGAATGGATACCGACACAGTTGCCCCTGTCGGCTCTCATGAGAAACTGTTTGATAAATTCCGCAAAGAGAATATACCCATCATGGTGGGTACACAGATGGTAACCAAGGGTCTGAATTTTGAAAATGTTACTTTGGTGGGCGTTATCTCTGCCGATCAAAGCCTTTATGCCGGAGATTACCGTGCCGGTGAGAGGACTTTTTCACTGATCACCCAGGTCGTCGGACGAAGCGGAAGAGGTGCAAAGCCCGGCAGAGCCATCATTCAAACCTTTACCCCTGAAAACCAGACCATAAAGCAGGCTGCCATGCAGGATTACGAGGCTTTCTATCAGTCCGAGATAGAGCTCAGGAGACTGCAAAATGCCCCGCCTTTGTGTGATCTGTTTTCTGTTACAGCTTCAGGAGCGGATGAAGAGCATGTTCTTAAAACCATTCATTATATAAAAGATTGGCTTGCAGAGCTGCTCAAAAACACGCCGGGTGCTGTCACCCTTGGTCCGGCTCCGCTGAGAGTTGTCAAGGTAAATAACCGTTATCGTTACAGAGTGAATATATGCTGTACTGGCACTGCAAATATAAGAAAGATTATTTCTTATGTTGTTACAGAATGCAGCAGCGATAAACGTTTCAAAGGCGTCTCTGTTTACGCGGACAATGATCCCGCAGATTAATATGCCGTTGTGCGGCAGAATGGAGATATAGAAATGGCATTGCGTAATATTTTGACAAAGGGAGAGCCTGCCCTTTACAAAAAGTGCAGACCTGTTACAGATTTTAATTCAAGACTGCATCAGCTTCTAGATGATATGAAAGAGACTCTTGGCGGCGCAGATGGTGTCGGCCTTGCGGCACCTCAGGTGGGGATTCTGAAGCGTGCCGTAATCGTTATTGAGACAAATGTCCCGGAAGGGGAACCCGAATATATCATTGAACTTATCAATCCTGAAATCATTGAGAGTTCCGGTGAGCAGGAGGGCCCGGAGGGCTGCCTCAGTGTGCCGGGTGAGTTTGGCCTCGTCAAGCGCCCCATGAAGGTCAAGGTTCGTGCCCAGAACCGCAATGGCGAATGGTTTGAGGTGGAAGGCGAAGGTCTTACTGCCCGTTGCTTCTGCCATGAGATTGATCACCTTGACGGTGTTGTTTTCACCTCCAGATGCGAGCGCATGCTTACACAAGAGGAGCTTGAAAGCGGCGAATATTGATACTGAGGTCAGATTTATGCGTGTTGCCTTTATGGGTACTCCCGATTTTGCGGAAGCATCCCTGAAAAAACTGATAGATCAGGGCTTTGATGTGGTGGGCGTCTTTACGCAGCCGGACAAGCCCAAAGGCAGAGGGATGGAGATGAGCTATTCTCCGGTAAAATCTCTGGCCTTGGCAAATCACTTGCCGGTATACCAGCCCGAAAAAATGCGGGACGGCACCGCCCTTGCCCAGATTAAAGCCTTGAATCCGGATATCCTTGTCGTAGTTGCCTACGGCAGAATTTTGCCCGACGATATTCTGGCTGTGCCAAAGTATGGCGCCGTAAATGTCCATGCCTCGCTTCTGCCCAAATACAGAGGTTCTGCACCGATACAGTGGGCTGTGCTGAACGGAGATAAAACTACCGGTGTGTCCACTATGTTCCTTGCAAGCGAGATGGATACAGGCGATGTGATCTATACCGTAGAAACCGAAATTGGTGAGCAGGAGACTTCCGGCGAACTTTTCGACAGACTCAAGGAGCTTGGAGCAGAGCTTCTGGTAAAGACTCTGCGGGATATCGAAAGCGGAACCGCCTCCAGAACGCCGCAAGACCATTCAAAGGCCAGCTATGTCACCATGCTGGACAAATCCATGTCTCCTATTGACTGGAACAACAGCCCGCGTAAAGTGCTGAAATGGATATACGGGCTTCAGCCCTGGCCTGTCGCCACAGCGGAGATCGACGGAGCAGTATATCGCATTTTCGCGGCAGAATATACCGAAACTCATACGGAAAAGAAGCCGGGAACCATCGTCAATACAGGTAAAAACGGAATAGAAATTGCCTGCGCCGGGGGTGAGACCCTTATGATAACCGAGCTACAGGCTCCCGGAAAAAAGCGCATGAAAGCGGCTGATTTCCTGCGCGGACACCCAATAAAAATCGAGGAGTAAAATTGCATGACCCCAAGAGAAGCTGCTCTTACAGCGTTGGAGAGATGCCGCAGAGACGGTGCGTGGTCCAGCGCAGCAATTGACAATGTCATAAAAAAATACTCCCTTGACAGGCGGGATGCGGCTCTTGCCTCAATTCTCTGTCTCGGTGTTCTCCAAAACAGCAGCCTTCTTGATTATTATATTAACTTTTTCAGCAATACCCCGACAGAAAAGCTGGAGCCAAAGGTTCGGGATATCCTGCGCCTTGGCACATATCAGCTTGTTATGCTCGATAAGATACCTGCCCGTGCCGCCGTGAACGAGAGCGTTGCTTTGTGTAAAACAAGCGGCTGCGGCAGAGCTTCCGGGCTTGTAAACGCTGTGCTTCGAAAAATCGCTTCAGCTTCCGAACAGCTTTCCGAGATACCCGGAAAGGGGACGGCTGAATATCTCAGCATAAAATACAGCCACCCTAAATGGATAGTTCAGAGAATGATTGACCGAAAAGGCTATGAATTTGCCGAAGATTTTCTCTCGGCAAATAATCGGCCATCGGGTCTTGATCTGCAAATAAACACCTTGAAAGTGGAAAAAGCAGACTTTGTCGGAGCCTTATCACGGGTTGGGGCAGATTATACCATACCTGCTTTTCCGGAAAGCTGTATTTCTTTGAAAGGCGGCAGCGTTGTATCGCTTCCCGGTTTTGAAGAGGGATTGTTTTATATCCAGGACAGAGCGGCCTGCACCGCAGTGCAGATACTGTCTCTGGAGCCCGGAATGAAGGTGCTGGATGCCTGCGCAGCTCCCGGAGGCAAATCTTTCACTGCAGCGATAGCGATGAAAAATACTGGAGTGATACTATCCTGCGATATACACGAAAAGAAGCTGTCGTTGATACGAAGCGGTGCAGAAAGACTTGGCATTGATATTATCCAGACAAAGCCCGCAGACGCACGTAAGCCTGTCCCCGACTTGATTGAGAAATTTGACGCTGTGATTGCGGATGTGCCCTGTTCAGGGCTGGGCGTTATCAGAAAAAAGCCTGAGATACGCGCAAAATCTGAAGATGAATTATGCTCTCTGCCTCAAATACAGCGGGATATCATCGAGAATCTGTCGAGCTACGTAAAACCGGGTGGAATTCTCCTTTATTCAACCTGCACCATACTCGAAGAGGAAAACGAGGGCGTGGTAAACTGGTTTCTCCGTAAGCATAATGATTTTGTGCCGGAAGATTTCAGCTTTGACAGCTTCTGTTCAGAGAAAGGAATGTATACCTTTTGGCCCAATGTTGACGGTACGGATGGTTTTTTTGCTGCAAAACTTAGAAGGAAAAACAGATGAAAAAAGATATTCTATCCATGCTCCCCGAGGAGATAGAAAAAGATTTTACCGAGCTGGGAGAGCCCAAGTATCGTGCTTCTCAGGTGTTTCGATGGCTCGGACGCGGTGTGCGGGATTTTGATGGCATGAGTGATCTGCCGAAAAGCCTCAGGGAGAAGCTGAAAAATAAATATGAGCTTTTCTGCCCGAGAGTGCTCAGCAAGCAGGTTTCAAAAATTGACGGTACCATTAAATATCTTTGGGAACTGAAAGATGGAAATGCCGTCGAAACAGTTGTAATGAGTTATAATCACGGCAATACCGTCTGCATTTCCTCTCAGGTGGGCTGTCGGCAGGGATGCGCATTCTGCGCCTCCACGATAGGCGGTCTGGTCCGCTGTCTGGAGCCATCCGAAATGCTGGATGAGGTACTGTTCTCTCAAATCGATTCGGGAAAGCCTATTTCAAACATTGTTTTAATGGGAATTGGTGAACCCCTTGATAACTTTGATAATGTGATGCGTTTTCTTGCGCTTGTGAACCATCCCAAGGGAATGAACATCGGCATGCGGCATATTTCGCTTTCCACCTGTGGTCTGACAGAGAGATTCAACGACCTGGCCGACAGAGATTTGCAGATTACCTTGTCCGTATCTCTACATGCCCCGGATGATGAGACCCGCTCAAAGATAATGCCTGCCAACAGAGGCAGGGGAGTGGAGCAGCTTATCGCTGCCTGTAAAAAATACTATCAGCGCACCGGCAGAAGGATATCCTTTGAATATGCCATGATAGATGGCATAAATGACACGGAATACCATGCGAGGCTTCTTGCAAAACATGCCCGCGCCGTATGCGCCCATGTTAATCTTATACCGCTGAACCATGTGGAGGAACGACAGTTCAAACCGTCTACGCCCGGCCACATGAAAGCGTTTATTAAAATCCTGGAGGACGCCGGTGTAAATGTCACTGTGCGTCGTAAATTGGGCGGCGATGTTGACGCCTCCTGTGGGCAGCTTCGCAGAAAGATGCAGAATGCAAAATAAAGCCCTTTATCATAGAAACATCAGAGGGAGCTGATCAAATGAAAAGCTTCGGTCTCACTGACAAAGGTAAAGTCAGAAAAGACAATCAGGACAGTTTTATAATTGAAAAATGCGATGCCAAGGATTGCCTTGTAATAGCTCTTTGTGATGGTATGGGCGGTGCCAAGGCGGGCGGCCTTGCAAGCCAGCTTTCCAATAAAGCCTTTGTTTCCTATATCTATGCAAAGCTCACTTCCCGCGTAAGCAGGGCCATCGATTACTCCAAGATACTGCGCGATGCATGTACTGAGGCAAACGGCGTGGCATATGAGTACTCTCAGTTTGATGAGGCGTATAACGGCATGGGCACCACCATAGTCGGAGGTGTTGTTAAGTCCAACGGAAATGGTTATATTATCAATGTGGGAGACAGCCGCGCATACCACATTTCCAGAAGGCTTGACTGTATAACCCAGATAACCCGTGACCATTCCCTGGTGGAAGATCTTGTGGAATATGGCGCCATAACCAAGGAGCAGGCCAGAATCCATCCACAGAGGAATGTAATAACAAGAGTACTTGGCTCTGAGGCAGAGGTGGAAGCGGATTATTTTGAATTCACACTTCAAAACGGGGATATACTTCTTTTGTGCTCTGACGGGCTGTCAAATATCGTTACTGATGACGAGCTTTTGAACTACGCAAGGGAATACCCGGAGCCTGAATTGCTTTGCCGCTCGCTGATGAGCAAGGCGCTGAACAGAGGGGCAAAAGATAATGTCACAGTCCTTGCTGTAATGAAATAAGGAGAGCTTATGAACGAGAATGATAAATACATCGGCAAAATGCTCGATGACAGGTATGAGATCCTTGAGCGTATCGGCGAAGGCGGAATGGCCATTGTTTATAAGGCTCTATGCCACCGGCTGAACCGATATGTCGCTGTAAAGATCATGCGCGATGAAATGGCCGCGGATGAGGAATTCCGCAGACGTTTCTGTGCAGAATCTCAGGCTGTTGCCATGCTCTCACACCCCAATATAGTTGCTGTATATGATGTGAGCCACAGTGATGACATCGAATACATAGTTATGGAACTAATCGATGGCATCACCTTGAAGCAGTATATGGAAAGAAGATGTGCACTTTCCTGGAAGGAGACGCTGCACTTTTCAAGGCAGATTGCAAAAGCCCTTGCCCATGCCCATGAGCGCGGTATCATTCACCGGGATATTAAGCCGCAGAATATCATGCTTCTGAAGGACGGCACGATTAAGGTTGGCGATTTTGGCATTGCTGCCCTTGAAAACGAGATATACGAGAATAACGGTCAGGCTATTGGCTCCATTCACTACATTGCGCCCGAGCAGGCAAGGGGTAACTTCCCTGATGCCAGAAGCGACATCTATTCTCTTGGCATCGTAATGTATGAGATGCTTACCGGTGAACTCCCCTATACCGGAGAGACTTTGGGCGAAATTGCCGTAAAGCACATGAATGCAAATCCTGTTCCTCCCCACGAGAAGAATCCTGAGCTTCCGGATGAACTTGAACGGATAACCCTTAAGGCGATGAATCCCAATCTGGAGGAGCGCTATCAGTCTGCAAATGAGCTTGTAAATGACCTCGAGGCCTTTTCTCAGAATCAGCTTAAAACAGAAGGTCCGGATGAAGAGTCCGAACCGGAAAATCCTGCGGTTAAGCCGGTACGTTCAATAAGCGAGCTTTCAAAAGAAAAGTATAAGCGCCGCCGCAGAAGAGCGGGAAGAGTGAGTTTCCTCTCCGGAACCTTTGGATTATTGCTTTTAGCAATATGGCTGTTTTCATTCCTTTGGAATTTCTGGCTCAAAGATGTTTTTTCTCCTGCAGAAAGAATTGAACTTCCGAACTTTGTTGGCACAGAATTCCAGGCTATTGAAAGCAACACTGACCTGATGTCCACATACAATTTCAAGGTCGTCTATGTTATCGATACAGATAATCCCTCCGGCATTGTGCTCAATCAGTCGCCATCTGCGGGACGCAGTATGATGGTAACACCGGAAGGAATAGAAGTGGAGCTGACCGTAAGCTCCGGTGCGGATATGTCCGCAGTCCCTGACGTGGTAAACCTGAATTACAATGAGGCAGTTTCGAGGATAAGAGCAGCCGGATTTATCCCGGAGATCGAAAATTCTACCTCGGACAGTGTTGCACGCGACTATGTTATAAACACAAGTCCGGCCGCCGGAGAGACGATAAGCAGCGGCTCCGCAGTGTATATTGTAGTCAGCAGCGGCTCGGAAATTTTGTATGTTGAAGTTCCTAATCTTATCGGCAGTACGGAGGACGCGGCCAAATCAAAGTTGGAAAGCGCAAATCTGACTTATGGTGGTTCGGAACGTGTTGCAAGTGATCTTGAAGTAGGTACTGTTATTGGGCAAAGCATGGATGCTTTTTCCCAGGTCGAAGAACACTCCAAGGTTTACCTTCAGGTATCCTCCGGTCCGGAAGGTTGAGACGATAGATGGTATCTGGAATAATCATGAAAGCTCTCAGCGGCTTTTACTACGTTAAAACAAATGATGGTATACTTGAGTGCAAGGCGAGAGGACGTTTTCGGCTGGACGGCACGTCTCCGCTTGTGGGAGACAAGGTCCAGTGCAGCATCGATTCCAACGGAAAAGGCCGTATAGACACCGTTGAGGAAAGAAAAAACTGGTTCATTCGTCCCGCCGTTGCTAACATTGATGCGCTTGTTTTTGTGGCTGCAAATACCAATCCTGTCACGGATCCTTTTTTGATCGACAGAGTTTCTGTTATTTCCGCTGAGGCAAAATGCGAGCTTATCATCTGCATCAATAAAGTGGATGTTGATGAGGGTAAAGAGCTGTACGATATTTTTACTCAGGCCGGCTTTACCGTACTACAGACCAGCACCAGTACAGGGCAGGGTATCCCGGAGCTGCTTCAGGCTCTGAAGGGAAAGGTTTGTGCCTTTACCGGCAATTCCGGTGTCGGTAAGTCAAGTATATTGAATGTGCTTCTGCCTGGGATACATATTGAAACAGGCGAGGTAAGTGAGAAACTTGGCAGGGGACGCCATACCACAAGGCATGTGGAGCTGTATGAGCTTGGAGATAACACATATATCGCCGATACCCCGGGCTTTGCCTCCTTTGATATTGAAATGATGCAGACCATATCCAAGGAGCAACTGCAATATGATTTTCTTGAGTTTGAACCTTATATCGGCAAATGCCGTTTCAACGACTGTGCCCATTTAAAGGAACCCGGCTGTGCTGTCACAGAGGCTCTGGCTCAAGGGCAGATCGGAAAAAGCAGGTATAATTCCTATGTAAAGCTCTATGAGCTCAGCGCACAGCACAAGCCCTGGGAGATAAAACAGAATAATCAGACTTGAAGTCTCAACAGACCATTTTCCGCGTATAATGTACAGAATACATTTGCGGGAGGCGGTCTGTTGTGCGTAGAGGACGCCGCAGCATTTGGGGCTGCGTTGCGATTGTGGTGGGCCTGGTCATAATTTTATCGCTGGTGTTGCCCGGCGAATTCTGGTGGTTTATTTTTGCGGCAGCGCTGATTGGCCTAGGCATTTGGGTCATACGCTGCTGAGATGGGAGTAAAGAGTATGAGAATTTTTGTTTTTCGTCTTCCCCGCTTTTTATCAAGACTTTTCTGGCGCAGGGCAGACAGGTTATAATCCGATTTGAACGCTCATATCTTGTACAAAGTGTGCATCAAGGAGCGTATGATATGGAAACCAAAATTGAAAATAAAACTATAAAAGCATTTCGGGAAATCAGCCGACAGACGAAAAAGATACAGGAGACGGTGGAGACTGTTGTCCCCGATACAAACGATGATATCGGTAAGATCGTGTCCATAAACACTGAGCTTTTTCTGAAAAGCAAAGATATAAGCGGCGGCAGAGTAATTGTCGGCGGAGAAGCGGAGATTAGTGTCCTGTACATAACCGAGAGTGAAAAATCCGTCTCATTTGTTCGAACTTCAAAGTCCTTTACCCTTGAGTATGAAGTGAATGAAGTTGATGACAATGCAGTTGCACAAATCGCTCTGTCTTTGACAAACTCAGAGACCAGAGTGCTGAATCCTCGAAAACTATCAGTTACGGTTGAAATCAGCGGTGAGATGAACTGTTACATGCAGGAGAATGCCATAACAGAATCCGTTCTTCCAGGCTCGGAAATTACAATTCACACAAAAAAAGAGAGCGAAAGTGCGGTACTTATAAATGCAGCGTGCGAAAAGACCTTTGCCTTTAACGAACAATTCACTTTCCCTGCTGTTAAACCCATCCCACAGAAAATTGTCTGGCAGAAGCCCTGTTTTGAAATCAGTGAGACACAGATAATCGGTACAAAGGCGCTGATAAAAGGCAGCTATCGTGTGACACTCTGTTATCTTCCCGTTGATACCGCCTATCCCGTGCAATGGAGTTTTTCCGCACCGTTTTCACAACTTTTGGATATCGGGCAGGAGAAAATGGACCTGTCCTCGGCAAGAATAGAGATAAGCTCCGCGTATTTTGATCTTGTGGATACCATCAGCGGAGAGAAGGCTTTGGATAATGAAATCCATGCAGTGCTGCAGTTTGTCAGCTTTTTCGGGCAAGAGGTAAGCTACATTTCAGACGCTTACTGCAATTCTATGCCACTGACGTGCAAAATGCAGCCGGAGAGAATATGCTCGGTCTCGGATACGCAGCGCGTTTTACTCAGCTCAGAGGAGCAGATAAGCATAGCCGATGACTGCAGGGATGTACTTAATGTGCAGGCATCCCTTGTAAATGCATCCATTAGCCGAAACAGGGCTGAAGCAAGCATTTCAATTGACATCCTGTATCAGACAGAGTCGGGAACGATCTCCGCGGTCCACCGGAACCTGATGCTTGAGGAGGAATGCGCCGCTACCGAAATACGCATCGTTTCCTCTAAGTTGGGAGAAGTGAATCTGCGGCCCGATGGGACCACGATCAGCGGAAGAATAAACGTAGAGATATCCTATCAAAGTTTTACTTCCAGAGAGATATCCATGGTAAACAGTATGGATCTTGACGATGAAAAGCCTCTTGATCTTGCGGATTTTCCATCATTGACTCTTGTGAGAGTAGAAAACGAAACCGTATGGGAGCTTGCCAAAAGATATCATTCCTGCCCGGAGAAGATCAAAGCGATAAACTGCCTTGAAGGCGGTGTACAGGGCTGCCTTCTGATGATACCTAAATCTGTATAAGGACAAATACGTTTAAAATTCATTTACCACTTGTAATAACCGGCCCGATGTGCTAAAATATTTGCCGTTAATATACAATTCATTTTTTCTTTAGATAAGAGGAGCTGTTACTATGTCCGGACATTCCAAGTGGCACAACATACAGAAAACCAAGGGAGCTGCCGATGCAAAGCGTGCACAGGCTTTTACCAAGATTGCACGTGAAATGATTGTTGCAGTCAAGGAAGGCGGCGGTGGAGATCCCCGCAGCAATTCCAAGCTGGCTGCAGTCATTGCAAAGGCAAAGGCCGCCAATATGCCCAATGACAATATCAAGCGCACCATTGATAAGGCTATGGGTGCCGGCAATACCGAGAACTACGAGAAGATCGTCTACGAAGGCTACGGCCCCTGCGGCGTCGCCGTTATTGTTGAGACCATGACTGACAACCGCAACCGCACTGCCGGCGAGATGCGCCACTACTTTGATAAATATGGCGGAAACATGGGTGCCGCAAACTGCGTGTCTTGGTCCTTCGACAAAAAAGGCGTCATCGTCATTGACAATGAGGATGAGGAACTTGATGAAGATACCGTTATGATGGATGCTCTGGAAGCCGGTGCCGCCGATTTTGAGTCTGACGGCGAAGTAATGACCGTATATACCGGTGTGGACGATGTGGCATCCGTTTCCGATGCCCTTACCGCAGCAGGCTATAAGCTGCTCTCAGCCCAGGTGGAGATGCTTCCCCAGAACGGATATATCAAGCTCACCAATGAGGATGATATCAAGAACATGCAGAAGATGCTGGATATGTTCGAGGATAACGACGATGTTCAGAACGTCTGGCACAACTGGGAAGACGCCGAGTAAATCCGGCGGCTATTGAGCTGGATTTATATTAATTGAATATCAAAATCACCTTTCCGACGTTATGGAAAGGTGATTTTTTCTGATAGGGTTATATTTTGCTTCGCAAGAATATGTTGTCCGGGGTTTTTAAAGGGACTTGTCCCTTGGCATACGACGTTGCTTGCATTGATTTTTTCATTCAAATCCTTTCATAAATATCAGCCCCACAAATCCCGATTTTTGTCCTTTTTTCATTCTACCATGTTTCCGGGAGGGTGGAAATAGGCAGCTTTTCGGGTTGTGGAAAAATCATCACTTCCGACCTGGAAGCGGTGATTTATCAGCAAATGGTGAAGAAGCTTGAAAATCTGACGGGCGACACACCTCCCGTCAGACCATTACTTTGTGTAGTCCCTTTTAAACTGTACTTATTGCAGAGATTTTTGCAAGCTGCTTCTGACTGATTTCACCGCTCCTTTCGTAAGAGGAGAAGAAATGCAAAAAGGAAGGACGCCGCTAAGCAAATTACTTGGCAGCGTCTCTTCTTTGGAGCTTTTTTCAAGCCCATATATATGAGCTGGTCTGTAAGCCGGGTTCTGTCTTAAACGACCATCTATCTAGACCTGCCGTTGCCGACAGGTTCAAGCCACCTCCTGAGAACGGCCGGGCAGGCCATATGTTCTCCCACGGTGTTGCTCCGAATAGAGTTTACAGCGTCCACATGTCTCCATGCGACGGGTGAGCTCTTACCTCGCCTTTCCACCCTTACCGGAAGGCAAAGCCTTCCGGCGGTATATCTCTGTTGCACTTGTCCGAGGGTCACCCCTGGCGGGCGTTACCCGTTATTCTTGCCCTGCGGAGCCCGGACTTTCCTCACGCACAGACTTTCGTCATGTGCCCGCGGTCGTTCGACCTGCTCATGGCTGTATTTTACCCATTTTGGCACGGCAAGTCAATAATATTTCTTGTAATCAACCTAAAAAAGCTATATAATAAACATTTGCGAGGTGATTTTACTTGACACTGAACGAGTATGTAAATTCAATCAAAGACAAGCGAATCGCGGTTATTGGAGTTGGCATCAGCAACACCCCTCTTATCAACCTTCTGCTTAGCTGCGGCTGCAATGTGACCGTATGCGACAAGCGCAGTCTTGCCGAGATGGGTCTGGAAGGACTTGAGCTCATCAATCGAGGCGCAAAGCTGAAGCTGGGCGTTGATTACCTTGAAGGTCTCGACCATGATATCATTTTCCGTACCCCGGGCTTGATGCCTTTTGACCCCCATCTTGAGGCAGCAAAGTCCAAAGGCAGCGTGATTACGTCGGAGATGGAGGTCTTTTTTTCTCTCTGTCCCTGCAAGACGATTGCCGTTACCGGAAGTGACGGCAAAACCACCACAACTACAATCATTTCTGAGCTGCTCAAAGCTGCCGGCTATCGGGTTCACCTCGGAGGAAACATCGGTCATCCGCTGTTATGCGAGATTCCGGACACAGTTGCCGAAGACATTGCCGTGCTGGAGCTCAGTTCCTTCCAGCTTCACAGCATGTACTGCAAACCCAATGTGGCAGTTGTTACCAATATTTCTCCAAACCATCTTGATAAACACAAGAACTATCAGGATTATATCGATGCAAAAAAGGCCGAATTTGAGCATCAGAACGAAAACGATAAGCTCATACTGAACTATGACGATGCGCATTCGGCCTATTATACACGCTTTGCTCATGCGCCTGTCAGCTATTTTTCCGATAAAGCGGAGGTAGATAGGGGAGTTATCTGCAAAGACGGAATCATTTTCAGGGTAGATGGTGAACAGCGGCAAGAGATCATGCGCGCAGATGAAATTAAACTGCCTGGCGAGCACAACCTTTTAAACTACCTTGCCGCCTTTGCCGCCGTCGAAGGACTTGTGAGCAATGAAGTCTGCCGTCAGGTCGCCATGAGCTTTGCCGGCGTTGAGCACAGACTTGAGCAGGTACGTATATTAAACGGCGTAACCTATATAAACGACTCCATCGGTACCAGCCCTACCCGAACCAGTGCGGGACTTCACGCCCTTAAGGTAAAACCCATTGTGATTGCCGGCGGTTATGATAAGCACATTCCCTTTGATGGTCTGGGCGATGAGCTTTGCAAATTTGCAAAGAGTGTATTTCTCACGGGTGCTACGGCGGAAAGTATACATACGGCTATCGTTAATTCTCCTTTTTACGCTGAAAGCGGTCTTTCTGTCAGGATAATTGATGATTTTAAGGAGGCCGTGCTTGCAGCGTCCGCTTCTGCAGAGCCTGGGGACATTGTTTTGCTTTCTCCGGCCTGCGCTGCGTTCGACCGGTTCAAAAACTTCTCCGAGCGCGGAAAATACTTCAAAGAAATCATTATGGAGCTTAAATAAATGAAAATATCGGAGATAAAACCCGAAGTTTACGAGATGGCGGCAAAGGCACAGGAGGAGATCCAATTCCGCTTTGCAGAGATTGACGCAGTTGCTGAAGAGAACACCCGCCGCGTTATGGAGGCCTTTCAGAATAACAAAGTTTCTGATAGCTGCTTTGCCGGGACTACCGGTTACGGCTACGATGACATGGGCCGGGAAGTGCTGGATAAGATATATGCTGAAATTTTCGGAGCAGAAGCTGCCCTTGTCAGAATTAACTTTGTAAACGGCACCCATGCCCTGACAACCGCCATGTTTTCCATGGTAAAGCCCGGGGACACTATCCTTGCTGTTACCGGCACTCCTTATGATACCCTTAGAAGTGCTATCGGCATCTCAGGCAACTGCCACGGTTCCCTGAAGTTTTATGGAATTAATTATGGTGAGGTCGCTTTGACTGCCGATGGAAAGCCGGATATTGAGACAATAAAAAAAGTCGCGGCAGATGTAAAAGTGACAGCCGTAATGATACAGCGCTCTCGCGGCTATGCTGACCGTCCGGCTCTTACTGTTGAGGAGATCGGCCAGATTTGCAAGGCCGTTAAGGAAGCCAACCCCAACTGCAATATCATGGTGGATAACTGCTATGGCGAATTCACCGATGTTATCGAGCCCACCCATGTGGGTGCGGATATTGTGGCAGGTTCTTTGATTAAAAATCCAGGCGGCGGTCTTGCTCCCACCGGCGGTTATGTGGCCGGCAAGGCAGAGCTTGTGGAGCGTGCCGCACGTCGTCTTACGACTCCTGGTATCGGCGCCGAGTGCGGCTCCACTTTGGGAAACAACCGCCTGCTGTTCCAAGGCCTCTTTATGGCTCCTCATGTGGTGGCGCAGGCCCTGAAAACCGCTGTTTTCTGCGCAGCTATGATGAAGCAGTTAGGCATTGAGACTTCTCCTTCCATTGAGGATAAGCGTTCCGACATTATCCAGATGGTGAAGCTTGGCAGTGCGGCCAGATTGAAAAAGTTCTGTCTTGGCATTCAGTCCGGTGCCCCGGTGGACTCTTATGTTACTCCGGAACCCTGGGCCATGCCCGGTTATGATGATCAGGTTATCATGGCAGCCGGAGCTTTTATCCAAGGCTCTTCCATTGAGCTTTCCGCTGATGGCCCCATGCGTGAACCATACATCGCGTATATGCAGGGCGGCCTCACCTATGAATCCGGAAAAATGGGAATTATGATGGCTGTAAGTGCCATGCTGGACTGATTAGATGCATATAATATATGGGGAGGTGTACCCATGTATTTCCGACATTTTTTCCGCCGCAGGCCTCGCAGAAGATATCAGGAGCATATATCAGGTGTGCCGCCGAAGCCTGTGAGGCGCAAAGGCATTGCTGCTTTGTTTGTATTTGTGGTGCTGCTTCTGTTTATGGCAACTGCAGCCATGTATTTAAAGGATATCTCCTCTGAAATAGCAGTGTCTGATGCAAGCGATGCTGTAACTGTCAGCATCAATAACGCCATTGCCGAGATCATGCGCGATGGGGACTACGGCGCCGATTATTTTGTCACCTTTGAAAAATCGGAGACCGGAGAGGTGACTGCCATTAGCAGCAACATGGCCCGAATAAACGCTTTGTCCGCAAAAATTCTGGACCGTATCGTGGGCGCCACGGACACCCATATGCTGACGGTAAAGATCCCGATTGGAAATTTGACAGGCGTGAGCCTTCTGATGGGCAGAGGTCCAAAGGTTCCGATTAAGATTATTACTATGACCTCATCAAGGGTAGAATTCAATAACAGCATCGTGACAGCAGGAATCAATCAGACCAAACACCAGATAAACCTTGAAGTGATTGTTGACATAGATATTCTCGTTCCCTGGGGAAGCGAGAGCACTCAGGTGGTGACGGAAGTCCTGATCGCTGATACTGTAGTAGTAGGGCAGGTGCCCGGCACCTACTTGAACATGAACACCGATTCTATGACCGATAATTGAAAACGGAGAAATTTTATGGATGCACAGAAGGAAATCATTAAACTTCGCAGGGAGCTTGAGTATCACAACAAATTGTACTATGTTATGGATGCCCCTGTTATATCCGACTACGAATATGACATGCTCATGCAGAGGCTGAAGGCTCTTGAGGCACTGCACCCGGAACTCATCACGCCCGATTCCCCCACACAGCGCGTAGGCGGCCAGGCGCTGTCACAATTCGAGCCGGTACAGCATCAGGTGCCGTTGGAAAGTCTTACCGATGTCTTCTCCTATGAAGAGCTGTTTTCCTTTGGAGACCGGATGGATTCCAGTCTGACTGCACCTCACGACTATGTTGTGGAGCCGAAAATAGATGGACTGTCCATGTCTCTTGAGTATGAAAACGGCGTTTTTGTCCGCGGCGCAACCCGCGGCGACGGTGTGACTGGCGAAAATGTGACGGAAAATCTTCGCACCGTGCGCTCTCTTCCACTGCATATCGAAAATGCCCCGGAACGGCTTATTGTCAGGGGAGAGGTATATATGGCCAAGGAGGTCTTTGCCCAGCTTAACGCCGAGCGTGAAATAAAAGGGGAGCCGCTTCTTGCAAATCCCCGAAATGCTGCGGCAGGCTCCATGCGTCAGCTGGACCCCAAAGTGGCAGCCTCCCGCAAGCTGGATATCATCTGTTTCAATCTCCAATATTCATCCGGTGAACCCTATAAGACCCACGCAGAGACTCTTGATGCCATGCGGGCTATGGGCTTCCCGGTGGTTCCCTATACCCACTATGACAATATCCATGACTGCGTGGAACGTATCGAGTGGCTGGGCGAGAACAGGGGAGAGCTTGCCTATGATATGGACGGCGCTGTCATCAAAATAAACTCTCTTTCGCAGCGTGAAGAGCTGGGCAGCACTGCAAAAGCACCGCGCTGGGCAGTTGCGTTCAAATATCCGCCGGAGAAAAAAGAGAGCAAGGTGCTTGATATTGTGGTTCAGGTAGGCAGAACCGGCGTTCTGACACCTAAAGTCGTTGTAGAGCCTATCCGCCTTGCCGGAACCACGGTTTCTGCCGCTACCCTCCATAACCAGGATAATATCGACCGGCTTGACCTGCGCATCGGAGATACGGTGCTGCTGCAAAAGGCGGGAGAGATTATCCCGGAGGTTCTGTCTGTCAATAAAGAGAAACGCCCGGAGGGGACAGTTCCTTTTGTCCTGCCCTCTGTATGTCCAGAGTGCGGTTCGCCTGTTGTCCGGGATGAGGACGGCGCGGCTCTGCGCTGCACAAGCCCGGAGTGTCCCGCGCAGAGGCTTCGCAATATTGCCCATTTTGCTTCCCGGGAGGCAATGGATATTGAAGGCCTCGGTATTTCTGTGTGCGAGAGCCTGATAAACAGCGGCCTTGTCAAAACCGCTGCCGACCTGTATTATCTTAAGCCCAAACCGATTGCTGCCCTTGACCGCATGGGTGAAAAGTCTGCGGCAAACCTTATCGCGGCCATCGATAAAAGCCGTGAAGCGGGCCTTGCAAGGCTTCTCTGTGCCTTTGGTATTCGCCAGGTGGGTCAGAAAGCGGCAAAAGTGCTTGCGTCTCATTTTGAGGATCTGGATTCTCTTATGTCCGCTGATGTTGAGGAGCTTACCAAAGTCCCCGATATTGGTAATATAACGGCTGGCTTTATTGTGGAGTGGTTTTCCAATCCTCAGTCCCAGCATCAAATTAAACTGTTGCGGGAAGCGGGAGTCAGCTTCTTGAGCAAGGAAGAGAAGAAAGACAGCCGCTTTGCGGGCATGACCTTTGTTCTCACCGGTGCGCTTCAGTCCTACACCCGCGATGAAGCTTCTGCCATTATCGAGAGTTTTGGCGGCAAAGCCTCTTCCTCGGTCTCCAAAAAGACCAGTTACGTTTTGGCAGGGGAAAATGCAGGCAGCAAGCTCACCAAGGCGGAGAGTCTGGGAATAAAAATAATCAGCGAAGAAGAATTCGCTGAAATGATTAAATAAATGCCTCAAGAAAGGAGCGGCATCAACCATGCCGCCCCCCTTTTATGCAAGTCCGAGAATCTGCAATGTCCATCTGTCAGGCTTGCCGTTATAGAATTTATTCAGAACTTTTTGGAAAACCAGTTCTTCAGGCGCTGCTGCCATGAACAGCGTCATAGAAGAGCGCAGCTTCATATCGTCGGGATAACCCATGACCTCGGTAGCGTTGTTGGAATCTAGTTCCAACAGTGCCTCTGATATCTCAATCAGATTTTGGCTCAGATAGGGGTCCTTCATATAGTCTTTCGCTTCCTGCATATCATGAATGGAATAATATTGGGCCGTGGAACTTCTGCCAAGCCCCTCTATCTGGGGAAAGACATACCAGATCCAGTGGCTGGTTTTTCTTCCCTTCTGGATCTCGCGGAGAGCGGTTTTGTAGCTTTGCTGCTGTGCAATAATGAATCTGCTCAAATCAGAGCTCACATGAATTCTCCTTTCCTATGTTGGTTTCCAAAAAATCCAATAATGCGTTTGTAACTTTCTCTTTGTCCGTGGGATAACTCATCCCGTGTCCCGCATCCTCCACAAGAACAATGGTTTTGGGAGAGGAGCAAGCTTCGTAAGCCTTCACCGACATCTCTACCGGTACAAAATGATCTGCCTTGCCATGGATAAAAAGCACGGGGTATCTGGTGTGGGATACGGCGTCCACCGTATTGGCCTCCTTCAGGCCAAAACCTGCAATCAAGCGTGAAAAGATGCCCATAAGCAGAAGAGCTGCCCTGACCGGAACACCGCGGAAATTTTTCCTGATCACGCATTCCATGATCTCATAGGGAGAGGTAAAGCCGCAGTCGGCGATAATTCCGCGAACGTTTGCCGGAATATCAAATCCTGCCGCCATAAGCACAGTGCTTGCTCCCATAGATATGCCGCCGAGAAAAATAGGATGGTCATCACCAAAAAGCTGAGCGGCATATGTGGCCCAGGAAACCACATCATGCCTTTCTTTTACACCAAAACAGGTGAAACTGCCCTGAGAATTTCCAAAAGACCGCTGGTCGCAGATGATAAGATTAAAGCCCAAAGAATTATATAGAGGCAGAACGCTGCCAAAATCCAACTTCCATGAAGAATGCCATCCATGAAAGAGGATGATCGACCCTCTGGCGTTGTTACAGGGCACAAGCATGGAATGAAGCTTCTTACCGTCATAGCTTATTACTTCCAGGTCCTCAGTATCCTGCTTTTCAAGCCATGCTTTTCCCTCAAGCACGTCCTTTTTTACTGTGGAATAGCCACGTTTATCCAGTATCTCTCCATCCCAGTAGTCGGGAACGGAATACTTGCCGCATGCATAGCACAAAATCCACATTCCCAGAGCAAAAAGTATCAGCAGCAGCGCCGCAGCTATGTATAAGAAAATCATTCGTTATGCCTTCTTTCGGATGATATTATAACATCAAAAGTCGAAAAGAGGAATATATATCTTAAGGCAACACCGCATAATGCAAATCGCGCCAAGCAGATCAAGCTCAGAGAGCGTGAAAAATCTTCCGTACGAGCCAAAGAGGAACATATCTTTGCTGTTGTGAAGCGGCAGCTGCATTTACGAGAGACGCGATACCGAGGCCTGCGAAAACAGACTGCAAATTGAATATGCTGTTCGCATTGGCGAATCTGATTCTGGCTGACAGGCCCTGTTTGACGGCTTAAATCAATGCGCATATGCGGATATTTTGAAAGGGATTTCGATCGATTTTTCCGGTCGGGATCCTTTCTTACTATCAAACGGACATTTG
>CAZESU010000005.1:0-35720 GCA_964515275.1 uncultured Oscillospiraceae bacterium | reverse complement strand
GTCTGTTAAGCTCAACGAGATGGCTTAAGTTGCAACAAACAATGACACAGGATATTGATCCTGTGTCATTTTTTAATTTTATAATTGGAAGTTTTTATAAGCAGTATATTAGGGCTTGTTTGAAAAACGTCAACATACCCAAATGGCGGGTCTTTTTCCGCCATAATTTGCCTCGAAATCTTGCTATACACAAAGTATAGCGGCGATTTCTCAGCTTCCTCTGGCGAAAAAATCCCTCGCCCTTGGGCACATTGCCTATTTTTCAAACAAGGCCTAATTTGACGTAAAAGCGGTGCCGGATTATAATCAAAACAGAAAGGGGAGCATTCTATGAAAAAGACGCTCATGCTTATCATTAACCCGGCAGCAGGGCGGGGAAGTTATAAAGTAAATCTGGGCGACGCACTGCATGTTCTTGACAAGGGAGGTTTTCGAACGACCCTGTTCTTTACCTCCGGCAGAGGTGATGCTACGGAATTTGCCGCGGCCCACGGAAAGGAATATGATACGGTGGCATGTATCGGCGGCGATGGCACGTTAAGTGAGATGCTGGCGGGGCTGATGCAGATCAAGGATCCACCTCCCATAGGATATATCCCTATGGGTACCGCAAATGATGTTGCAACCACTCTGGCTCTTCCAAAAAATGATACCGTAGGGGCAGCAAAGCGCATTATCGAGGGTACGCCCCATCCATACGACATCGGCGGTTTTGACAAAGATAAGTTTTTTGCCTATATCGCAGCCTTTGGCGCCTTCACACAAGTGAGCTATGCCACCCCCCAAAACCAGAAGAAAGTTCTGGGTCATCTTGCCTATGTGCTTCAGGGCGCGGCGCAGCTTCCCAAAATTGAGGTCTATAAAACCAGAGTGGAATATGACGAGGGCGTCATAGAAGCGAACCTGGTCTATGGCAGCCTGTCCAATTCCACTTCAGTTGCAGGAATTGTCCGTCTGAACGAAGAGATGGTCAGTCTTGGCGACGGTATGAGCGAGCTGGTACTCGTAAAAGACCCTGGCAGCGTTGAGGGATTCAGTGAGATTGTTACCAGTATTCTATCGCAGAAATATGACAGCGATAAACTCCTTGTCCTGCACACAAAGCAAGCAAAGTTTACGTTTGAAAAGCCTGTCTCATGGACCCGTGACGGGGAAGCCGGCGGCGAATACAGAGAGGTGCAGCTTTGCAATTATCATGCTCCGGTAAAGTTCATATTCTGACTTTTTGCTGTTGCAAAAAGAAAATATAATGTATATAATATGAAAATCAGCGCCGCGCGCTGAAAAAAATATGCGTGCCTTAGGGCACAAAGAAAGGATGAGTGCCAATTGAAGCATCAGAAAATCTCCGGCATCTATGCTGACGCTTCCGCGTTTGATGGGCAGAAGCTGACAGTCTGCGGCTGGGTCAGAACCGTGCGCGACATGAAAAACTTCGGCTTTATCGAGCTCAATGACGGCAGCTGCTTTAAATCGCTGCAGGTCGTGTTTGAGAGGAGCACACTGAATAATTACGAACAGATTGCAAAGCAGAACGTTGGCGCCGCCTTGATAGTACATGGTACTCTCGTGCTGACGCCGGACGCAAAACAGCCGTTTGAGCTGAAGGCAGATGAAATTACCGTAGAGGGCCCCTCCACTTCGGATTACCCTCTTCAGAAAAAGCGCCACAGCGTGGAGTTTCTCCGTACCATCCAGCATCTGCGTCCCCGTACCAACCTGTTCTCTGCGGTATTCCGTGTGAGGAGTGTAGCAGCTCAGGCCGTGCATGAGTTTTTTCAGAACCAGGGCTTTGTGTATGTACACACCCCCATCATCACAGGCTCCGACTGCGAAGGCGCAGGCGAAATGTTCCGTGTAACGACCCTTGACATGAATAACCTGCCGCTCAAAGAGGACGGTACTGTGGACGACAGCAAGGACTTCTTCGGCAAGCCTACCAGCCTTACCGTCTCCGGCCAGCTCAACTGTGAAAACTTCGCCATGGCCTTTGGCGATGTATATACCTTCGGCCCCACCTTCCGTGCAGAGGTGTCCTATACCCAGCGTCATGCTGCCGAGTTCTGGATGATCGAGCCGGAAATGGCCTTTGCAGACCTGAACGATGATATGGATATGGCGGAGGCCATGGTAAAATATATCATCAACACTGTGCTCGAAAAATGTCCTCAGGAGATGGCCTTCTTTAACTCCTTTGTGGATAAGGGGCTGCTTGAGAGACTTCAGAACGTGGTCTCCAATGAGTTTGGCAGAGTGAGCTATACCGAGGCAATCGATATCCTCGAAAAGAGCGGAAAGAAATTTGACTTCCCTGTGAAGTGGGGCATCGACCTTCAGACCGAGCATGAGCGTTATCTCACCGAGGAAGTGTTCAAAAAGCCCATTTTCGTCACCGACTATCCCAAGGAGATCAAGGCATTCTATATGCGGCTGAATGACGATGGAAAGACTGTCGCCGCAGCGGATTGCCTTGTCCCCGGCATCGGCGAAATCATTGGCGGCAGCCAGCGCGAAGAGCGCCTTGATGTGCTTACCGCCCGAATGAAGGAGCTGGGCCTTAAGGAAGAGGACTACTGGTGGTATCTGGATCTGCGCCGTTACGGCACCTGCCGTCACGCGGGCTTTGGTCTGGGCTTTGAGCGCATGGTGATGTACCTCACCGGCGTGTCCAACATTCGTGATGTGGAGCTCCATCCCCGCACCACCGGCAACGCAGAGTTCTGAAAAGATCATCAATAAGCAAGGATGCCCAGCCATTTGGCTGGGCATCCTTGCTTATACTATTGGATCCGATGTTCGCCACGGTTGGCCCCGCGAAAGCTGATGAAATAGCACAGAAGAACTACCGGCGTGTATATCATCCTTTTCATACGGAAACGACTCCCTCTTATCTGCTGTTATTATATCAAAAGAAAATCTGCCTGTATACGGTTATTTATGTTATAAGAGCACCGAGAGTCAATATTCCCAAGTTTTTTTCATAAATCAGGTCAAAATCGGATATGGGCAGAGGATTTACGCCAAGTCCTGCCTCAATGGTATAGCCGGGCCAGTCAAAGTCCTGAATAAACCAATCCTTATATCCTGCAAAACCCGAGGCATATGGCGTACTTTCCACGCTGTAACCGGAGACATGGGAGAACAGTTCCGCTATGCTCCGGGATCCGGCAGGCTCATAGTCCAGAAACTGCCAGAATATAACCTCTCCTTGCGTGTGATAGGCCAATATCAGCTCCGGCTCAAGGGACAGGGTAAAATCATACATGGCCCGACTCTCAGGAGCAGATAGAGGGGCAGGACCCACATAGTCCGCCGGCGCGGGAGAGCGTATCCCCTGAGCAAATTTGTTTTCCCTTGCCTGCTCCCAACCTGCAGGGTATTGCAGGTTCAGGTCAATGCCCCGGATGTTGGCTTTCCAGCCGGAAGGGAAGGGAAACTGCGGATAATTTGCGGCAATGGCAGCTGCCCGATCATAGTACTCCCCCTGCGTCAGCTCTCCAGTCACAAGATCGATCCCGTCCGGGTCCACCGCAGGGACCAGATAAATCGTGGCATAATCCATCAGCTCTGCCGCAGGCTGTCCGAAAACGCTGCCTCCCGAAGCAAACGAGGCGGCAAGCTGTTCGGCAAATTTCAACAGGATCGGCGTGGTGATCCATTCGTTCGCGTGATGTGAGGCATTGTACATCACGCGGTTTTTCCCCGAGCCCAGCGCCATGTACCACAAAGGCTTTCCCATAACGCTTTTTCCGATCTCTCCGGAAACAATAAAGGGGTACCTTGCCGCAAGCCCTCTGACGCAATAAGCGACCAGCTGGGCACTGTATGCGATATCCGTAGGTACCACCGGAAAGGGCAGCGGCACCACAAGCTGGCTGCCTACCTGAAGATTTGCAGGTGTAATATCCGGATTTGCAAGGCTGATTGCCTCAACGCTGCTGCCGTATGTATTCGCAATAGAGTAAAGGCTTTCCCCCCTTTGTACACGGTGTATAAGGAAGCCGGTGTACCAGGGCAAAAGGCTGCGATGGGTAGCGCTTCCGGCAATTCCGTCCGGCACGAGACCATGATCCTGCTGAAAGCGCGTCAAAGCATTTTTCGTGGCGGTTCCAAAAACCCCGTCTTTTTCCAATTCCCCATAGCCTGCCCGATTCAGCGCAAGCTGCAAAAGCTGCACCGAAGGGCCAGTGCTGCCAAGTCTCAATATCTTCATCCTGTCTCCTCCGCACTCGTCTTATTCGGATTACTGTATGCGGGATGCCGCAAAAAAAGAACAGGTTTAGCGATTTGTTGATAAAGATTAATTATATCGAAAATCTTTACGGACTTTTTACAAGGTATTGACAAAGAAAAATCCTGCGATTATAATAGCGGCGTCGAAAGACTTTACAAAAATTTAACACATGGAGGAAAGAAAATGAAAAAGCTGTTTGCACTTATCCTTGCTCTGTGCATGGTATTTGCGCTGTGCGCCTGCGGCGAGACCGCAGCTCCGGCAGAGAGCACCGCACCTGCTGAGGAGAGCGCTGCTCCCGCTGAAGAAGGCGGCGAAGCAGAAGCCTCCGGCTGGGCTCCCAACGGCCCGGTTACCCTCATTGTAGCCTATAAAGCAGGCAACGGCACCGATGTTACCGCCCGCATCCTTGCCCAGTATGCCGAGAAGTATGTTGGCCAGACCATCGTGATCGAGAACGTTGACGGCGGCTCCGGTTCCATCGGCTGGTCCCAGATCGCGGCCGCCGATCCCGACGGCATGACCATCGGCTTCATGAACCTGCCCAACTTCAACAGCTCCATCGTCAACGGCCTTGGCACCTACACCACCGATGACTTCGCCGCCATCTGCAACCATGTAACCGAGACCTCTCTGGTTCTGGTTCGCGCTGACGACGACCGTTTTGCCACCATCGACGATCTGGTTGCCTACGCCAAGGAGAACAAGACCGTTGCTTCCACCAACGGTGCACAGGCTTCCAACCACATCGGCGCACAGGCCTTTGCCAACTCCGCCGGCTTTACTTATACCGACCTTCCCCAGGGCAACACCGCTGACGAGCTGACCTCTCTGCTGGGCGGCGAGGCGGATTGGTGCGTAGCAAAGGTGGCCGATATCGCCGGCCGTACCGACGTTCGCGCTCTTGCCTGCTTCTCCACCGAGCGTCTGGCTGAGATGCCCGACGTTCCCACTCTGGGCGAGATGGGCTACTATGACCAGTGGCTGGGCTCCTCCCGCTGCGTCGTTGCTCCTGCCGGCGTCTCTGACGAAGTGATTGCTTTCTATGAAGAGGCTTTCCGTCTCACCATGGAAGATCCCGATTATCTGGAAGCTGCCGCAAGCTTTGCCACCGACTATAAGAACGCTGTCGACACCGCCGCTCTCATTGAGCAGCAGCAGACGTTCACCGAAGGTCTCGCAGAGGGCTTCTGGTACGAATAAGAACAAAAAACAGAGGGGCAGGGGAAGCCTGCCCCTTTTTCCTTTATTTTCATAAACAGACAGGAGTGATTTTCCTTGAAAATGAAAAAGACAGACATCGGCGTTGTGGTTTTCATGTACGCGGTCTGTGCCTTCTTCTATGCTTACAGTACGACACTCAGTGCTACCAGCAAAACCTACCCTCTCTTCACCATCACCCTGCTCTTTGGTCTGACGACCCTGTATCTGATTCAGATGATCCTGGCAGCGCGCAAGTTCGGCGTGGAGAGCGGTGTGGATAAGGTCTTTGCCGGCTTTAAGCCCCTGCAGTTTATTCTCTCTCTGGTGCTCACCATCGCCTATTTCTTTATGGTGAAATATCTGGGCTTCTTCAGCGCCACCACCATTTTCATGATCGCATCCTTTGTGTATCTCAAGGTTCCCGTGCTCCATTCCATTATTGCTCTGGTGGCGATGAACCTGCTTATCTATCTGGCTTTTGTTCAGTTCCTGGGCGTGCGTCTGCCCACGGGACTTCTTGTTTGAGGAGGGCTTGACTTATGCTTGAAACTTTACAGCTTATGGGTCAGGGCTTTATCAATGCCCTCTCTCTGATGAATCTTCTGGCTATGGCCGGCGGCGTTGCTCTGGGCATCATTATCGGCTGTCTGCCCGGTCTGTCGGCGGCCATGGGCGTTGCCCTGATGTTGCCTCTGACCTTCAGCATGCCTGCCGATACCGGCCTGATCGTGCTGGGCGCCATCTACTGCGGCGCCATTTTCGGCGGCTCTATCTCCGCCATTCTGATTCACACCCCCGGCACCCCCGCCTCCGCGGCAACGGCCATTGAGGGATATCAGATGACGCTGCAGGGCAAGGCCGGCAAGGCTTTGGCTACCGCCTGCTGGAGTTCCTTCTGGGGCGGCCTTCTCAGCTGCATCTCCCTGTATTTCTTCGCACCCCTGCTTGCCCAGCTGGCCTTGAAGTTCATGTCCGCCGAAAAGTTCTGGCTGGGCATCTTCGGTCTGACCATTATCGCCGGGGTCTCCAGTAAGTCCATTGTCAAAGGCCTCATGTCCGGTGCGCTGGGCCTGATTATTTCCACCATCGGCCTGGATCCCATCGACGGCACCAAGCGCTTCATGTTTGGCCAGTCTTTTCTGGCCGAGGGTATCAATACCACCTGCGCACTGATCGGTCTGTTCTCCATGTCTCAGGTGTTCATCCTGGCTGAGAAGGAGATCAAGCAGCGGGCCAAAGCCGCCAAATTTAAGGATAAGATGACCCTCACCAAGGAGGAACGCAAAAAGATTCGCCCCACCATCATCCGCTCCTGGATCATGGGTAATATCATCGGCATCCTGCCCGGCGCCGGTGCCTCCATCGCCTGCTTTCTGGGCTATAACAGCGCAAAGCAGTTCTCCAAAAACAAGGAGGAATTCGGCAACGGCGCTATCGAGGGCGTGGCCGGCTCCGAGGCGGCCAATAATGCCGTTACCGGCGGCTCCCTGATCCCCATGCTGACCTTGGGCATCCCCGGCGAATCCGTCACCGCAGTGCTGATGGGCGGCCTGATCATCCAGGGCCTGACGCCGGGCCCGGAGCTCTTCACCAAGCACGCCGCCATGACCTATACTTTCTTTGCCGGCTTTGTTCTGGTTCAGTTCTTCATGCTGGCCATCGGCATGCTGGGCTGCCGCGGCTTTGCCCAGATCTCCCGCCTGTCCGATGCCATCCTGATCCCCTGCGTCACCGTGCTCTGCGTCATCGGCTCCTACGCCATCCACCGCAACATGAGCGACGTGGTGGTCATGATCATCTTCGGTCTGCTGGGCTATCTGATGCGGAAGTTCGACCTGAACACCGCTGCCGTGGTTCTGGCTCTGATTCTTGGGCCAATCAGCGAAAAGGGCCTGCGAGGCGCCCTGCGTGTCAGCGACGGCAACATCGCCTGCCTGTTCCAGTCCCCTGTGAGCTGGGTGCTTATCATCCTCAGCATTGTGGGCATCTTCTCCCCCTTCCTCATGGATAAGTTTGAGCGCAAGGTGGCCGGAGATGAAAACGTGGACGCGGCCGTCCAGGATGAAACCCTCTCCTGATCCCAAAGAAATTCAGAAATTCAATCAAAAGTCCCGGAAGAAATTCCGGGACTTCAAGGTGAAGACAAAGCGTCTTCACCTTGAAAACTTATTCATGGGGATTCAAAAATCCCCCTGAATAAGCTATGATTGAACGTGAAGAGGGGACTCCCATCCCCTCTTCACAATCTCCCCATGCAAGAATATTCATTGCCGATCACTTTGTCTACAGTCCGAAGTCCCGGAAGAAATTCCGGGACTTTTTTTCTTGTGGAGAATGCATAAAAAAAGACGGAGAAAATTGGCTTGCCTTATCCAAGACAGAACGTTATAATATTAGCGGGTTTATATACCCAATTTTGACTGCATGTACAGCTCTCCATAATCTTTAGCTGTACATAGCTTTAACAAGGAGGAGTATAAACATCCCCTTGACTCGGGGTGCGGCAGTGTGGAGACCTGTCGTAATGCGGGAGGCTTTGCCCCTGCGAGGTCACTCAGGCGGAGGCCGTGTGACCGGAGTCGGAAGAATGGCAACTGTATCACTGAAAAACGTAAAGAAGATCTATCCGTTCGTCAGCGGAGAGGGCAAGAAGAAAAAGAAGAAAAAGGACGAGCCTGAAGAGAAGAAGGTCAACCTTCAGATCACCGATCAGGGCGTCGTCGCCGTTCAGGAGTTCAATCTTGACATCGCAGACAAGGAATTCATTGTTCTGGTCGGACCTTCCGGCTGCGGCAAGTCTACCACGCTGAGAATGATCGCCGGTCTGGAAGAGATCACCGAAGGCGAACTTTACATTGACGGCAAGCTCATGAACGACGTGGCTCCCAAGGATCGCGATATCGCAATGGTCTTCCAGAACTATGCTCTCTACCCCCACATGACCGTGTATGAAAACATGGCATTCTCTCTGAAGCTGCGCAAGGAGAAGAAGGATGTTATCGACAAGAAGGTCCGCGAGGCCGCAGAGATACTGGATATCACCCAGTATCTGGATCGCAAGCCCAAGGCTCTGTCCGGCGGCCAGAGACAGCGTGTGGCTATCGGCCGCGCTATCGTCCGCGATCCTGCCGTCTTCCTTATGGACGAGCCGCTGTCCAACCTGGACGCAAAGCTCCGTAACCAGATGCGCGCCGAGATCATCAAGCTGCGCGAGCGTATCAATACAACCTTTATCTATGTTACCCACGACCAGACGGAGGCTATGACCCTGGGCGACCGTATCGTCATTATGCGGGACGGCTACATCCAGCAGATTGGCACGCCTCAGGAAGTGTTCAACAATCCCCGCAATCTGTTTGTCGCAGGCTTCATCGGCACGCCTCAGATGAATTTCTTCGATGCAAAGCTGACCAGGGAAAATGACAAGTACTTTGTGGAGCTGGGCGACGTCAAGGTCGAACTCAGCGAGGAGAAGCAGCAGAGACTGGCAGCAAACAAGGTCGAGCCTCAGGAAGTTACTCTGGGTGTCCGTCCCGAGCATACCAACATCGTTGAAAGCGGCATTGAAGCAAAGGTCGATGTTTCCGAGATGATGGGCTCCTCCGTGCATCTGCATGTCAGCGCCGAGGGCAGAGACGTTATCATCATCGTCCCCACTTTGGAGATGAAGGGACACTACGGTATGGGCGATACCATCCACTTCACCTTCGAGGGCAATGTGGCTCACGTCTTCAGCAAGGAGACTGAGCGCAACCTGGAGTGGTAAATCCAATTTGACATCTTAAACCCACGGGACATTATTCCCGTGGGTTTTTATTTCGTGATAATTCAATAAAGAGGAAAAGATAATGCGGCGCAAACTTGGATAAGCCTACGAAGAGGAAAAAAGTGCTTGCAATTTCTGCTTGATTCACCTATAATCCACACGAAAAGAGATTTTTAAAGATCGGTACAGAGAGACCGGCAAAATCGCTCATAAGGAACAGGCGCATTGTGTGCGCTTGCAAATTTGTGTGTCTTGTCGGGATTGATACCGGCAGGGCTTTTTTGTTGCCGTAAGGAGGGATACCGATGAAGCTGAAAGCGCAGATCATGGACGAAGCCGCTTTGAACAGGGCTCTCATGCGCATCTCCCACGAGATCGCCGAAAAAAACAAAGGCGTTGACAACCTGCTTCTGGTAGGTATCCGCCGCCGGGGAGAGCCCATTGCCCATCGTATACAGTCCAATATTGAGAAAATAGAGGGCGTAAATGTTCCCAGCGGCAGCATTGACATCCGGTTTTACCGAGACGATCTGACTGCTCTGGCCGATTCGCCTCAGGTGCGGCGCACCGAGCTGCCCTTTGACGTAACGGACCGGGATGTGGTGCTGGTAGATGATGTACTGTATACCGGGCGTACTGCAAGAGCAGCCATCGAGGCGGTATTCAGCTGCGGCAGGCCCAGAAGTATACAGTTTGCCGTGCTGGTAGACCGGGGACACAGAGAACTGCCCATCCGGGCGGACTATGTGGGCAAGAATATCCCCACCTCCCGCAGCGAACTGGTGGAGGTCAGACTTCCGGAATACGACGGAGAAACCGGCGTGTTCCTGATGGATATGAACTCCTGAATTTGCGCATCCCAAAATTTCATATAAAAAGAGAGGTACTCCAAAAATGGGAAAAGAAAAAAAGCCTGCCATTGAAGGGCCTGTATACGATGCCCGTACGCTTGGCACCCCCAGGATGCTGGTCTTGGGCCTGCAGCACATGTTTGCAATGTTCGGCGCCACGGTTCTGGTCCCGGCTCTTACCGGTCTGGACGTTGCCACCACTCTGCTTTTTGCAGGACTTGGCACGCTGCTGTTCCACCTGCTGTCCAAGGGCAAAGTTCCTGCTTTCCTCGGAAGCTCCTTCGCTTTCATCGGCGGCTACAATGCGGTTCGCACTGTGGGTCTGAATGCTGACGGTACTGCCATTTACAATAATGAGCTTCTGGCTTACGCCTGCTTCGGCGTGGCCATAGCGGGTCTCATGTATGTGATCCTCTCTGCCCTGTTCAAAATATTCGGCGTGAGAAAGGTTATGCGCTTCTTCCCGCCCATTGTTACCGGACCTATCATCATTGCAATCGGCCTTAACCTATCCTCTTCCGCTATCGCAAACTGCCAGGCAAACTGGCTCATCGCGCTGGTCGCTATCGTCATTGTCATCGGATTCAACATGTGGGGCAAGGGCATGACCAAGATCATTCCCATCCTTCTCGGTGTTGTGGGTTCCTATGTTTTCGCCCTCATTGTTGACCCTGCTGCCCGTGCCAACGTTGATTTGGCAGTGTCCGAGGCAAAGTGGTTCGGCCTTCCCGTTGTCTGGGACAACACCGTTTTCGGCCTCTTCTCCCGTGAGGTAGACACTGCTGCACTCTGGTCCGCCGTGTTTACCATTGTTCCTCTTTCTCTTGCCACCATGGTTGAGCATATCGGCGATATCTGCGCCATCTCCTCCACCTGCGGCAAAAACTACATGCAAGACCCCGGTTTCCACCGCACCCTGCTGGGTGACGGTCTTGCCACAACGCTGGCCTCTCTGTTCGGTGCGCCCGCAAACACCACCTACGGCGAGAATACCGGCGTTCTGGCTCTCTCCAAGGTCTATGACCCCCGCGTCATCCGCATTGCAGCCGTCTTTGCAATCATTGTCTCCTTCTGCCCCAAGTTTGCAGCTCTTGTCTCTGCAATGCCCGCTGCCACCATCGGCGGAGTGTCCCTTATCCTCTATGGCATGATCTCCGCAGTCGGTGTCCGCAACGTTGTTGAAAACAAGGTGGACTTCACCAACACCCGCAACGTTATCATCGCCGCTCTCATTCTGGTTCTGGCAATCGGCATCAACTACAGCGGCAACATCCAGATCGGTATCGTCAGCCTCTCCGGTCTGGCCGTCGCCTCCATCGTAGGCATCGTTCTCAACGCAGTTCTCCCCGGCAAGGACTACGAGTTCGAGCAGGAGCACGAGGGTTCCACCTCCGTCAACTTCAAGGTCTGATATTTCCAAAATATAAAAAGCCGCAGATATGATTTTTCGTATCTGCGGTTTCTTTTGTATTTATTTCAGAAGTACGGAAGCGATGATGTCCATGGCCTCGTCCAGCAGAGGCTTCGTATGGGAAGCCATATAGCTTGTGCGGAGCAGACACTCGTTGGGCGCGGTAGCGGGCGGCAGCACAGGATTTACATAGACACCTGCCTCATACAGCTCCTTTGCCCTCGTCAGCGTGGCAATCTGCTCATAAGTGTAAATGGGGATGATGGGCGTTTCCGATTCCCTTACGGGGAGGCCTCTCGCCTTCAGACCGGTGCGGGCATATGCTGCCAGATCCTGAAGGTGTTCCGGCAACTCCGGATGCTGCTTCAAATGCCGCAGCGCCGCCAAAGCCACCGCGCAGGAGGCAGGCGGGATGGAAGCGGAGAAAATAAAGGGGCGTGAATTGTGGCGCACATAGTCGCAGACGGTTTCCGATGCCGCCATATAGCCGCCAAGGCTTGCCAGAGACTTGGAGAAGGTGCCCATGATGATATCCACCTGGTCGTCCAACCCGAAATAGCTGGCGGTACCACGGCCGCCCTTGCCGATAACGCCGAGACCGTGAGCGTCGTCCACCATAACTCTGGCGCCATACTTTTGGGCGAGACTTACAATCGACGGCAGATTCGCGATATCTCCGCCCATGGAGAATACGCCGTCTGTGACGATAAGGCGCCCGCCTTCCTCAGGCAACCGGGCAAGAATGTTCTCAAGGTCTGCCATGTCGTTGTGCTTGTAGCGCAGCATCTTTCCATAGCTGAGCTTGCAGCCGTCGTAGATGCTGGCGTGGTTTTCTCTGTCGCAGATCACATAGTCACCGCGGCCCACAATGGCGCTGATAATGCCCAGGTTTGATTGGAAGCCGGTGGAGAAGGTGACGCAGCTCTCCTTGTTTACAAAGCCGGCAAGCTCAGCCTCCAGCTCCAGATGCATTTCCAGCGTTCCGTTGAGAAAGCGGGAGCCGGAGCAGCCGGAGCCGTATTTTTCAAAGGCCTTTATGCCCGCTTCCACGACCTCAGGGTTCGTAGTCAGCCCCAGATAGTTATTGGAGCCCAGCATAATGCGCCGTTTGCCCTCCATGATGACTTCCACGTCCTGTCTGGACTCCAGCGCGTGAAAATAGGGGTAGATGCCCATATCACGGATCTGATTTGCAACGGTGTAGTTTATGCATTTTTCAAATATATCCATGGCGTGCCTCCCGATTTGTTCAGAAAATTTATTTAAATTAATTGAACTAATTTTACTATATTTGCATATTCTTTGTCAATTTTATCTTTTATAATTTACTGTACAATCAGGGTGATTTTGTCAAATTGAGGAAAGTGAAAACCCCGCAGCAGGGCTTCAAATTCCTGCTACGGGGTTTGTGCGTGAGCCTGTTTTTATCGTTCTTCTCGGAAATAGGGCAGACCCAGAGAGGCGGGGGGCTGATCTTCCCGCTTGTTTCTCATGCTGGTAGCCACAAGGACAATAAGCGTTACCACATAGGGCAGCATCTTATAAAGCTCCTTGATGGCCAGATTGGTGCCGGTGGGAATAAACAGATAGAGAATATAAAGTCCGCCGAAGAGGATGGAGGCCAGAACGCCTACATTGGGTCTCCAGATGGTAAAGATAACAAGGGCAATGGCGAGCCAGCCCCTGTCGCCGAAGGCATCATTTGACCAGACACCGCAGGCATAGTCCATAACATAGTACAGTCCGCCGAGACCGGCGATCATACTGCCGGTGCAGGTGGCGACGTACTTGTAGCGGTTTACGTTGATACCGGCGGCATCGGCGGTGTTGGGACTTTCACCCACAGCCCGCAGATGCAGACCTACGCGGGTGTGCCGGAGAATATAGGCGGCTACAAGGGCAATGACGATTGCGGTATAAGCCAGAAAACCGTAGGACAGAAAGATCTTTCCAAACCAGCCCAAGTCACCCGCAAAGGACAGGGAGCGGCTGAAATAAGCACTGGTGGCGGACAGGGCGATGGAGGGCACTTCACTGCCGGTGAGCTTAATGAGAGAGCCGCCGAAGAAGTTGCCGAAGCCGACACCAAAGGTGGTCAATGCAAGGCCGGTCACGTTCTGGTTTGCCCGGAGGGTGACGGTGAGGAAGCAGTACAGCAGACCCATCAGCAGGGATCCCAGCAGAGAGGCGCACAGAGGAATGCCGATAGCCAGTACGCCATTCATGGCTTCGGCGCAGGGTACGGACTGTTCATACAGGAACGCTCCGATTACGCCGCTGATTGCGCCCACGTACATGACACCGGGAATGCCCAAATTCAGATTACCGGATTTTTCCGTCAGCGTCTCGCCAGTGCTGCCCAGAAGAAGAGGGATGCTTTGAACGACAGCTCTGGGAATAAAGGAAACGAAATCAAACATCTGCTCAGCCCTCCTTTTTTGCGCTCTTGCGGAAGCAGATCTTGTAGGAGATGAAAAATTCGCTTCCGATGATAAAGAACAAAATGATTCCGGTCAGGATATCTGCGAAGGACTGGTTCAGGCCGAACACGGTGGATATTTCGCTGGCACCCCGGCTGAGAAATACCAGCAGAAAACTTGTAAAAATCATAAAGATGGGGTTGAATTTCGCAAGCCAGGATACCATGACTGCTGTAAAACCGCGGCTCGCGCCGATGGTGGTGGTGATGGTGTGGTCAGTGCCGCCTACCAGCAGCAGCCCTGCAATTCCGCAGACCGCGCCGGACAGGAGCATGGTACGGATGATGACCTTTTCCACCTTGATACCCACATAGCGGGCGGTGCGCTCGCTCTCACCCACAACGGAAATCTCATAACCGTGCTTGGTGTAATTCAGATAAATGTACATGCCTATGGTCAATACCGCAACCACAAGAATGTTCAGCAGGTATTTGTAGTCCCCGATCTGAGGCAGCCAGCCGGCCTCGGTGCTCTGGTTTATGATGCCGATTTTACCGGCCCCCTTGGGGACCTCCCACACGATGACGAAGAAAGCCACAAGCTGCGTCGCTACGTAGTTCATCATCAGGGTAAACAGGGTCTCGTTGGTGTTCCACTTAGCCTTGAAGAAGGCAGGAATTACAGCCCAGATTGCGCCTGCCGCTATGCTGGCGACGATCATGGTGCAGATGAGCAGCCAGTTGGGCAGCTTGTCCGCAAGGCAGATCATGCAGGCCGCCGTGGCAAGACCGCCGATCAGCAGCTGCCCTTCTCCGCCGATGTTCCAAAAGCGCATTTTAAACGCGGGTGTCACCGCAAGGGAGACGCAGAGGAGAATTGCCAGATTCTGCAGCAGAATCCAGATCTTTCTGGATGTGCCGAAAGCGCCGGAGAACATAGTGGCGTATATCTGTATGGGGTCTTCACCAGTCAGAAGGGTCGTGACAATGGCGCAGGCCAAAAGGGCCAGAATAATTGCCGCAGCCCGGATGCCCCATGCGCAGTACCATGGCAGCGTGCCGCGCTTTACGATATGGACCAGAGGCCCCTGATTTTGCTTATTCATCGGCGTTGTTACCTCCAAGGCGTGTCATCATCATGCCGACATCGCGCTTCTGAGCGCCCCGGCCTTCTACGATTCCGCTTACTTTACCGCCGCAGAGCACCAGTATCTTGTCTGCCAGCTCCAGCAGCACGTCCAGATCTTCGCCCACGTATATAACGGCGACACCTGCCGCCTTCTGGCAGTTTATCAGATCGTATATGGTATAGGAGGAGTTGATATCCAGTCCGCGGACAGCGTAGGCAGTCAGCAGCACGGTAGGGGCGGAGGATATCTCACGGCCAACCAGCACCTTCTGCACATTGCCGCCGGAGAGCTTGCGCACCTGTGTGGAGATGCCCGGCGTGTTCACATCCAGCTCTTTTACCACGTTTTCCGCCAGCTTCCTGGGGGCTTTTCTGTCGGTAAAGAGGGAATGTCCCCGGCGGAAGGAACGGAGCATCATGTTGTCGGCCAGGTTCATGTTGCCCACAAGGCCCATGCCCAGCCTGTCCTCCGGTACGAAGGACAGCGCCACACCCATTTCGGCGATACTCAGGGGGTCCTTGCCCAAAAGCTCTTCCCGTTCTCCGTTGTCCTCAATGTAGCAGATACTGCCGGACTCCACCGGCTGCAGACCGGCGATGGCCTCCAGCAGTTCCTTCTGACCGCAGCCGGAAATACCTGCAATGCCGAGAATCTCTCCGCTGTTTGCTGTGAAGGAGACGTTGTCCAGCTTGACAATGCCTTCGATGTTGCGAACCGTCAGATTCTTCACCTCTATGCGGGGCTTTGGATCAACAGGGTCCGGCCTTTCGATGTTCAGGGAAACGGAGTGCCCTACCATCATGTTGGTCATTTCCTGGGCATTGGTAGACTTGGTAGGCATGTCGCCTATAAACTGGCCGTGGCGCAGAATAGCGACCCGGTCTGACAGCTCCTCTACCTCGTGCATCTTGTGGGTGATGATAACGATGGCTTTGCCATCGTCTCGCATATTGCGGAGCACGGTGAACAGCTTGTCGGTCTCCTGCGGAGTCAAAACAGCCGTGGGCTCGTCCAGGATCAGAATATCCGCGCCTCTGTAAAGCACTTTAATGATTTCAACGGTTTGCTTCTGGGAGACGGACATGTCATATATCTTCTGATCCGGGTCCACTTCAAAGCCGTACTGGTCGCAAATGGCCCGTATCCTGTTGGCGGCGGCTTTCAGGTCCATTCTGCCTTTGTCTTTAAGACCAAGGACGATGTTTTCCGTGGCGGTGAGCACGTCCACCAGCTTGAAATGCTGGTGCACCATGCCGATGCCCAAATCGTAGGCGTCCTTGGGGGAGCGAATGACGACCTCCCTGCCGTCTATGGAGATTTCGCCCTCATCCGGAAAGTATATGCCGGAGAGCATGTTCATCAATGTGGTCTTGCCGCTGCCGTTTTCCCCCAGCAGGGCAAGGATCTCGCCTCTGTAAATGTCCAGCCAAACCTTGTCGTTGGCCACCACAGAGCCGAAGGTCTTGGTAATATTACGCATTTTTACCGCAGCGGTTTTGTTTTCCAAGTACTTCACTCTCCCGTAAGATATGTAAGCAAAAAACGCACAATACTGTAAAGGGCAGCGCGGCGGCGAAAGTCACTGCGCTGCCCTTTACAGCAGTATGTTCATGGGAAGCCCCGCAAATGCGGGACTTCCCAAAAGGGTATTATTATCAGAATGCCTGATCCAGCAGGGTGATTCCGTCGATCTGAACGTCAAAGTAAGGAGCAGAACGGAATTCGGACTCGTGGAAATATCCGTCGATAACGACTTCGGTGTCGGGAGTGTAAGCGGCGTCGGTGTCAACGTCTGCCTCGTAGCTCTCAAGAACTGCGCCGCCAACGGTAAAGGTGGTGACGTCGAATACCTTCACGCTGCCGTCGGTGAGAGCTGCTTTAGCGGCCTCAATAGCCTCTGCGGTGCCTGCTGCTGCAGCCTGCTCGTTGACCTCAGTCAGAACGACAGAGCCGGTCTCGATGGTGCCGGTCCAGTCGGCAGCGATCTCTTCGCCATTGATGACACAGTTGATAGCATACTCAAAGTAAGGAGCCCAGTTGATGCGGGAAGAAACGATGAAGGTGTTGGGGCAAGCAGCGACGGTGCTGCCGTTGTAGGAGACATTGGGAACACCTGCGGTCTCGCAAGCGGTGGGAGCGCCCATGGAGTCAGCGTGCTGGCTGATAAGCTTGCAGCCGTCAGCGATGAGCTTGTTTGCGCCTTCCTTCTCGGCGGTCTCATCGTACCAGGAACCGGTGAAGGTTACTTCCATGGTAGCGGAGGGGCAAACAGAACGTGCGCCGAGGAAAAAGGAGGTGTAACCGGAGATAACTTCTGCGTAGGTGTAAGCACCGACATAGCCGATCTTGGCCTCGTCAGCGGAGAACTCGCCGGCTTCGATCATCTCGTTGAGCTTCAGACCAGCGGCAACGCCGGCAAGATAGCGGCCTTCATAGATGGAAGCGAATGCGTTGTGGTAGTTGTCAAGACCCTCGGTGTGAGCGCGGGTACCGGTAGCGTGGCAGAACTGAACCTCGGGGAATTCCTTTGCAGCCTGGATCATGTAGTCCTCGTGACCAAAGCTGTCTGCAAAGACGATGGAGCAGCCGGCGTCTGCAAGCTCAGCAGCGGCGTCATAGCACTCCTGGCCTTCAGGGATGTTGGTGCGGAAAATAAACTGATCTTCGCTGAAGCCCAGAGCTGCGCAGGCTTCCTTTGCTGCGTTTATGAAGTTAAGGTCGTAGGTGGAGTTCTCGTCGTGCAGGAAAATGAATCCGACCTTGATGTCGGAAGCGGCGCTTTCCTCAACAGCGGGAGCTGCGGAATCCTCTGCGGGGGCTGTGCTCTCAGCGGGAGCTGCGGAATCACCGCAGGCGCACAGCGCAAAGACCATTGCAAGAGCCATGATGATAGCAAGGAACTTTTTCATTCTATGATCTCCTCAAGTAAGAAGTTTTATTTATCTAAACCGCTGCTGCGGTAAAGATACAAAAAATATGACCGGGCACAGGCGATTTGAAGCCGTGACCGGTCAATGACAAAGACAAAAACACAAAGGGATAAAAAGCCCTTTGCCATATTTCGATAGTCCGGTCATTTACGGTGTCCGGGTAGAAACTTCAAATCCATATTATTTGCGATATATCGAAGTGCTGTGTCCAGTTTTTACATCATATAGATTAACAGTATGGGCCAAAAAAGTCAAGTGACGTTTTTAGACGATTTTACTATTTTTTCCTGCTTGTTTTTGTCAAAAGAAAACAAAAATATAGCCTTAGCAGAAGGTAATGCTGCCGTCGTCGCCCATGGAGGAAATCCTTGCCAGAGACTCGACCCGGAGTCCCTGGGCACGCAGAAGCTCACCGCCGCCCTGGAAAACCTTTTCAATGGCAATGCCTGCCCCCACAACAGTGGCACCAGCCTGCTCTGCCAGAGCCTTGAGCCCCAAAAGGGCTGCACCGGTAGCGAGAAAATCGTCAATGAGCAGTATCCGATCCTCAGAACCGAGAAATTCCCTGGAGACGATAACGGTGTTGGTATTCCCGTGAGTGAAGGACTCCACCTCAACGGAATACACCTCGTCGGAAATATTGCGGGACTTGCTCTTCTTGGCAAAAACCAGCGGGCAGCCGAAAACATAGCCTACAAGGCTGGCTATGGCGATGCCGGAAGCCTCGATGGTCAAGACTTTGTTTATCTCCTCTCCTGCATAGAGCCTTTTCAGCTCAAGGGCCATTTCATAGAGCAGAGAGGGGTCTATCTGGTGGTTGAGAAAACTGTCCACCTTGAGAATACCGCCGGGTTTGATCTTCCCGTCGCGAAGAATGCGCTGTTCAAGAAGTTTCATGTCGGTTCTCCTGCCTGAAAGTTAAAGATCAACAGAGGCTATTGTATACGACATGACTTTGCAATTCAAGCCCCAAAAGCTCTTTTTCGGACGGCATGATTGCAAAAAAAGTGAAATTCCCTGTAAAACCGAAAAAAGCCCGTCGTTTAGCAATCGACAGGCTTGTTTCGGGTAATGTTCAATTACACAGCGCGGGTGACCTTGCCGCTGCGGAGGCAGCGAGTGCAGACGTAAACATGCTTGGGGCTTCCGTCTACGATGGCCTTGACGCGCTTCACATTCGGCTTCCAGGTACGGTTGGAGCGTCTGTGAGAGTGGCTGACCTTGATGCCGAAGGCCACATCCTTCTCGCAAAACTGACACTTTGCCATATTTGAAGCACCTCCTTGCTTGTGTTTCGCTGAGTAGACAGCTTTTATATAATAACAGACCCGGGCGGCAAATGCAAGAAGAATTTTTATTTTTGAGGAAATCATTTTTTAAATCCGGCTTTTACGCCCGGATGTGTGTAAAAGTATTGCCAAATCGTCCAGGAATGGTTAAAATATAAAATATCTGAAACGGCACCATCAGACAGATTCGGAGGCGGACATATGAGAAGTAAATACACGGTAAAACTTAAGACCATTGTGCAGGAACACAGGCTCGACATCCTTCATACCTCGAAGGACTATGATGCGGCAGTACTGACAACGGCGGATGTGAACCGGCCGGCAATGCAACTTGCAGGCTTCTATAACTACTTTGATCCCCACCGGCTGCAGATTATCGGCCGGGTCGAAAGCACCTATCTTGACACACTTACCGACCAGGAGCGTTATGAAGCCCTGGAACGATTCATGCAGTATGATATTGCTGCCCTTGTGATCTGCCATGGCATGCAGCCCTTCCCCGAATGTCTTGAACTGGCGGAGAAGTATGACAGGAACCTGTTCATCACCGACGAGGACACCTCAGATTTTCAGGCGGATGTTATCAGTTCCCTGCACAGTTATCTGGCGCCCCGCATCACAACCCACGGCGTGCTGGTTGAGGTCTATGGTGAGGGCGTGCTCCTGATGGGCGACAGCGGTATCGGCAAGAGCGAGACGGCCCTTGAGCTTATCAAGCGTGGGCACCGCCTGATTGCCGATGATGCGGTGGAGATCAAGCTGGTGGGCCGGGATAAACTCACCGGCAACGCGCCGGAGCTTATTCGCTATTACATGGAACTTCGCGGCATCGGGGTTATCAATGTGCGCCATATCTTCGGTGTGGGCGCAGTAAAGCCGGAGACCAATATAGACCTTGTGGTCAAAATGGAGCCCTGGCAGGAGGGCAAGGCCTATGATCGTCTGGGCCTTACGGAGGAGACGGAGACCCTCCTTGGCGTGAAGCTGCCCCTTGTAACCATCCCGGTCCAGCCGGGACGGAACCTTGCTGTTATCCTTGAGCTTGCGGCCATGAATAACCGCCAGAAGAAAATGGGCTACAATGCCGCCGAGACCCTTGCCGCCGAACACGACTACGCGATAGATGCGGGGCTATTATAAAAAATACTTTTTGGGAGAGACCTATGGAAAACCTGGAGAACGCCATTGCACAGATCAAAGAAAAAATGCCCGGGCTGAAGCTGCTGGAAAACGAGCCGATGAGCGAGCACAGCTCCTTTAAAATAGGCGGACCTGTAAGGGCCTTCGCCGCTCCGTCAGACGTAAGCTCACTTTCGAAAATTTGCCATCTGCTCAAACAGAATAAACTTGCACCCATGCTGCTGGGAAACGGGACAAACGTCCTCTTTCCCGATGAGGGGCTGAAAGACCTTTTCATTGTCAGCACCGAAAAGCTGACGAAAATGTTCCTGCTGCCTGACGGGGCCATTTATGCGGAGGCCGGAGTCTCCCTTGCCAAGCTCTCCAGCTTTGCCCAGCAAAACGGGCTGACCGGGCTGGAGTTTGCCTCCGGCATCCCCGGCACGGTGGGCGGCGGCATATTGATGAACGCAGGAGCCTACGGCGGGGAGCTTAAGGATACGGCGGAGAGTGTGGTATATTATTTCCTGCCCCAGCAGACCCTGCTGGAAGCACCGGCCGAACAGTGCGGCTTCGGTTACAGAACCAGCAATTTCAAAACCCAGGGCGGCTGCGCCATACTCAGCGCGGTGTTTCGCCTGGAAAAGGGAGATAAGGATCAGATTGCCGCAAAAATGCGGGAGCTGAATGAGAAACGCCGGGAAAAACAGCCTTTGGATCTGCCCTCTGCCGGCAGTGCTTTCAAGCGCCCGGAGGGACACTTCGCTGCCGCCCTTATTGAGGAAGCGGGGCTGAAGGGCTATACCGTGGGCGGTGCGCAGGTCTCTGAAAAACACGCCGGCTTTGTGGTGAACAGAGGAAACGCCACATCAAAGGACGTCTACGACCTGATGATGCATGTACGAAATACGGTTTATACCAAATCCGGCGTTTTTCTGGAACCGGAGGTCATTATTCTGCCGCCGGACTATGCGCTGAAGGACGAGAGTCCGGACGCACCTGTATATCATGTGACCGTAAACGAGGATAATACGCCCGGACAGATATAGACCTATGCGGAGAGAGGAATATGGAATTTTTAATCATCACGGGACTTTCGGGGGCAGGCAAGAGCCGCGCCGCGGATGTACTGGAGGACCTGGAATATTACTGCGTGGACAATATGCCTGTGGCGCTGATGCCCCGATTTGCGGAGCTGTGTGTCGCCACCGGCGGGCGCTATGAAAAAGTGGCGCTGGTGACGGACGTGCGGGAAAAGGATGGCTTCGGTCAGCTTTTGAAAACGCTGGACCAGCTGAACACCATGGATATATGCTGCCGGATTCTGTACATGGATGCAGATGTGCGGACGCTTATCCGCCGTTATAAGGAATCCCGCCGCCCTCATCCGATGGCGGGCCCTGGGGTGTCTGTGGAAGAGGCAGTGGCCCGCGAGGCGGAGCTTTTGGCTCCGGTGCGGCAGAGGGCGGATTACCTTGTGAATACCTCCAGTCTGACTCTGGGTATGCTGCAGAATAAGCTCTTCGACCTTTTTGCCGGCGAGGGGTACAAGCGGAAGATCGATGTTACCGTCATGTCCTTCGGCTATAAGCACGGCATACCCATGGAGGCCGACCTGGTATTTGATGCCCGCTTTCTCCCCAACCCCTTTTATGTGGACGAGCTTCGGCCCATGTGCGGGCTGGACAGGCCTGTGGCGGAGTTCGTGTTCAGCTATCAGCAGACAAGAACCTTCCTTGAAAAGCTGGAGGAGATGCTGGACTTCCTGCTGCCGCTATATCTGGAGGAGGGCAAGCTGACCCTCACCATCGCCATCGGCTGCACCGGCGGACGGCACCGCAGTGTGGCTCTGGCCTCGGCGCTGAACGACTATTTCCACGCCCACGATATAGACTCTGTTAACATCAACCGAGACATAGACAAGTAGAGGAATAGACCATGTCATTTTCATCCGACGCAAAGGCAGAACTCTGCGCCCAAAGGCCGGACAGGAAATGCTGTGCCGTGGCGGAGAGCTACGGCGTGTTGCTTTACTGCAACACCTTTTCGGCCCGGGAGATCAGGATCATCACGGCAAGCCGTGATTTTGCCGCCCGTCTGCCCAAGCTGTTCAAGAAAGCTTTTTCGCTGAGCTTTGATGTTTTGCCCCCGGAAAATACCACAGGTAAAAGCAGCTTTGTCATAACAGACCCGGAAAAAATCAGGCGCATTTTCGATACTTACGGGGCAGAGGTGGATTTTACCCTGACCCATCATGTAAATTTCGGCGTACTGGAGGAGAACTGTTGCAGGGCCGCATTTATCAGAGGGGCTTTTCTTGCCGGCGGCAGCGTTACCGACCCGGAAAAGCGCTATCATCTGGAACTGGCCACACCTCACCACAGCGTCAGCCGTGAGACCTGTTCCGTGCTGCTCGAGATGGGCTTCAGCCCCAGAGAAACGGAGCGCAGCGGAAACTCCCTGCTGTATTTCAAACAGGCGGATGCCATTGCGGACTTCTTCACTACCATTGGCGCTTCCAATACCGCCATGGGCATCATGACCGCCAAGGTGGAGAAAGACATGCGAAACACCATCACCCGCAGAGTGAACTGCGATTCGGCAAACGCTGACAAGGTGGTGAACGCAGCCCAGGAGCAGCTGGATGCCATACGCTTTATTGTGAAGAAATATGGCATCGACGCCTTGCCGGAACCTTTGAAGGATGCGGCGCTGCTTCGTATTGCAAATCCGGCGGCAAGCCTTGCTGACCTGGCGAAGCTGTCGTACCCGCCGGTGACAAAAAGCTGCATCTCCCACCGACTGAAAAAGATCATGAGCATTGCCTCAAAGGAGTAGCCTATGGCTTTTGTCCATTTACATGTGCATACGGAGTATTCCCTTCTGGACGGGGCCTGCCGCATTGATCAAATCGCGGAAAAGGCCAAGGCTCTGGGACAGACTGCCCTTGCAGTCACAGATCACGGGGTCATGTACGGGGCGGTGGCCTTTTACAAGGCCTGCTGTGCCGCGGGGATAAAGCCCATCATTGGCTGCGAGGTATATGTGGCGCCCCGGGGCATGACCGACCGGGAGCACGGCAGGGATAACGACTATACCCACCTTGTGCTGCTGTGCAAAAACGAGACAGGCTATAAAAATCTTTGCTATCTGGTCAGCGCCTCCTTTACCGAGGGCTTTTATATCAAGCCCCGCATAGACTGGGCGCTGCTGCATCGCCATGCAGAGGGGCTGATCTGCCTTTCCGGCTGCCTTGCGGGAGCGATTCCTCAGATGCTGGTCCGAAACGACTACGAGGGTGCCAAAGCCAAGGCACTGGAGCTGAGGGAGCTGTTTGGAGAGGAAGATTTTTACCTTGAGATACAGGACCACGGCATAGCGGACGAGAAAAAAGCCGCCCAGGGGCTCATTAAGCTCCACAAGGAGACGGGCATACCGCTGGTTCTTACAAACGACGCCCACTATATTGAAAAAGAGGACGCATACTATCAGGACGTACTCATGTGCATCCAGATGGGTAAAACCGTGGATGACCCTGCCCGCATGCGTTTTGAGTCCAAGGAGCTGTATCTGAAAAGTGAAGAGGAGATGCGCTCACTCTTCCCCGAATATCAGGAGGCGGCAGACAACACCGTTCGCATTGCCCAGCGCTGCAATTACGATTTTGAGTTCGGTCATTACCATTTACCCCGCTTCAAGCTGCCTGAGGGGGAGACGGACAGCTATGAATATCTGCAAAAGCTCTGTGAAAAAGGCTTTGCGGAACGCTTTCCGGACAGACCCCATGTGCATGAGCAGCTGGAATATGAGCTGAGCATAATAAAGAAAATGGGCTTTGTGGACTACTTCCTCATCGTCTCCGACTTTATCGGCTATGCCAAGCGAAAGGGGATTCCCGTGGGTCCCGGGCGCGGCAGCGCGGCGGGCAGCGTGGTGTCCTACTGCCTGCATATTACCGATGTGGATCCTATAAAATACAACCTCTTTTTTGAGCGCTTTTTGAACCCGGAACGCGTTTCCATGCCGGATATCGACGTAGACTTCTGCGTGAACCGCCGCGGTGAGGTTATCGACTATGTGAACCGGCTCTACGGCAGCGACCATGTGGCCCAGATTGTCACCTTCGGAACCATGGCGGCTCGAGCGGCAATCCGTGATGTGGGCAGGGCCATGTCCGTAAGCTATGCGGAGACGGATGCCGTTGCAAAGCAGGTGCCATCCGGTCCGGGTGCGCTGAATATGACCCTGGACGAGGCCCTTCGGCTCTCCAAGCCCCTGCGGGAGATGTACGAGGGCAACGAGAATATCAAGCATCTGATCGATGTGGCAAAGGCACTGGAGGGCATGCCCCGCCACGCCTCCACCCACGCGGCAGGTGTCGTCATAACTGAGAAGCCGGTATATGAATATGTCCCTCTGGCGAAAAACGACGAGGCTGTGGTCTGCCAGTACCCCATGACCACCCTTGAGGAGCTGGGTCTTCTGAAAATAGACTTTCTGGGGCTCAGAAACCTTACCGTGCTGGAGGATGCGGCAAGTCTGGTGCGGAAGTTCCAGCCGGATTTCCGCATAGAAAAGATCCCCGAGGACGATCCGGAGACCTTTGAAATGCTGGCAAACGGGCACACCAGCGGTGTGTTCCAGCTTGAAAGTACGGGCATTACCGGCGTGTGTACCAGCATCAGACCGAAAAACATTGAAGATATCACCGCCGTCATAGCCCTCTACCGCCCTGGCCCTATGGACAGCATCCCCCGTTTCGTGGAGTGCTCCACCCACCCGGAGAAGATCACTTATAAGCATGAGCTGCTGCGGCCGATCCTTGAAGTTACCTACGGCTGCATCGTGTATCAGGAGCAGGTTATACAGATCTTCCGCCAGCTTGCGGGCTTTTCGCTGGGGCAGGCGGATATGATACGCCGTGCCATGTCCAAGAAAAAGCACAAGGTTATCGACGCGGAGCGCGTGGCTTTCGTCCATGGCGACGAGAGCCGTGGCATTGCCGGCGCATTGAAGCACGGCGTGCCGGAAGATGTTGCAAACAGCATCTATGATGAGATACTGGACTTTGCAAGCTATGCTTTCAACAAAGCTCACGCGGTAAGCTATGCCATTGTCACCTATCGCACGGCCTACATGAAGCGGCACTACCCCAGACAGTATATGGCAGCGCTTCTCACCTCCGTTCTGGACAACAGCACCAAGGTGGCAGAGTATATCGCCGAGTGCCGGGAGCTGGGCATTAAGCTGCTGCCCCCGGATGTGAACGAGTCAGGACCCAATTTCACCGTGGCGGGAGAAAACATCCGATTTGGTCTGGTGGCCATCAAGGGCATCGGCTGGGGAGCCATCAACTCTCTTGTGGAGGAACGGGAGAAAAACGGTCTTTTCACAGACTTTGAGGATTTCTGCCGCCGCATGTCCGGCAAAGATTTGAACAGGCGGGCGGTGGAAAATCTGATCCGTGCCGGTGCCTTTGACAGCATGGGCTATAAGCGGAAGGCCTTGCTGCAGATTGCGGGTGCCGTGATTGACAGTATCAACCAGGCAGAGCGGGACAATATCTCCGGCCAGATGGACATGTTCGGCGATTTCGGCAGCCGCCAGGAGAAGTTGAGACCCACCCGGATCGCCATTCCTCAGGTGGAAGAGTTCACTGCCCGGGAGAAAATGACCATGGAGCGGGAAGTTACCGGTCTGTATCTGACGGGGCATCCAATGGACGAATACCGGGAAGCGGTCAAAAAGATAGGTGCGGTGTCCATCGGCACCATTATCAACGACTTTTCCTCTGCCGACGGCCCGTCTCACTTCGCTGACAACCAATATGTCACCGTGGCGGGCGTAGTGTCCTCCGCAAAGACCCGCACCACGAAAAACAACTCCCTCATGTGCTATATCACCCTTGAGGATGATACCGGCAGCATGGAGCTTCTCGCGTTCCAGAAGGCGCTGGACAGCGGGGGCGGATATGTACATGAAAATGCCGCGCTGATCATCAAGGGGCGCATTTCTGTGAGAGATGAGAAAGAACCCCAGATCATGGTGGACTCCATCCGGCCCCTGACGGATCTGAGTATTCCGGCTCTGGTGGAGGAACCGAAGACAAATCAGAAGCTCTGGATCAAACTGCCCGGAGCGGACGATGCGAGACTTCACCGCATCGAATTGATTTTGACCATGTTCCCCGGCGACCAGCAGATGATCATCTGGTGCGAGCGGGAGAAAAAACGCATCGGCGCCAAATGTCTGATCCATAAAGCGCTCATCGAGGAGCTGAAAGAGATGCTGGGCGAGGAAAATGTGGTTCTGAAATAAAAAATCCCGGTTTCGGGTAGTGTTCGTAAAACAGTAAAAGGACGTGTATCGTGAAGGATACATGTCCTTTTTGTATGCCGGCTTTGTGAAATCCCCCGCCCCTGCGGGGCACCCCCCTTTGACAAGGAGCCTTGAAGGGATATGGTCGCCACCTCAAAAGCCCCCCTTGTCAAAGGGGGCTGTCGAGCGCCGGCGAGACTGGGGGATTCCCGTCGGTCAGGCAGCGAAGGGGTAAAGAAGCCCTCCGACCTCGCTCCGCTCGGCCACCTCTGCGAAGCACGCGGGCGGCTTTGGTGCATTCCGGCACTTTACATTCTTTCGTCAGTTACAATATGTTCTATCCCGATATGCTCTTTACCGAGATAATTTTTCAAAAAAGTAGGGAACGCTTTGTATTTATCCAAGTCTTTAATAGGTATCCAACGCATGTCTTCTTTTACCCCTTGTGTCACACTGTTGCTATGAAGTTCTTGCGTGCCTCTTGACTTCATCAGGAAATAGGAACTGAGTTCATGACAAGTCATAGGTGAGATCGACAAAATAGTGATCCGCTGCTTTCTTGCGTTGGAGAAAAAATATGGAAAATAACAGGATTCCCGGAATTGCGATCATAGCACGGAGCAGAGAAAGGAGGCGGTGCCAATGAGTGCAAAACAGTACAGGACGGTCTATATCCGCTGTGAGAGCAAGCGCCCGGTATATGCGCCGTTTCCTGTATTCTTGACGGACTATGATCTGAGCATGACAGCGCGTGTGCTGTATGCGTTCATGTTCAACCGTGCCATACTGTCCCAGATCAATCCTTGGGTGGATGATTTTGGCCGGGTGTTCATCGTATTTACGGAAGCAGAAATGTGCGAAACGCTCCGCAAGGGGCTGAGTACCGTGAAAAAGGCGCTGTCCGATCTGGAAAGGGCAGGGCTGTTGATGCGGGAGCGTGGGGGCTTCGGGAAGGCCAACCGAATCTATCTGTGCACCGCGATCCCAATAGACGAAAAAGAGGCTGTCAGTGAGCCGGAAATCCGACCACCGGACAGCCCGATTTCCGGCTGTATGATGGGCGAAAATCTGCCCCCAAGTAACAATATAGAGTCACAATACCAGAGTGACAGAAAAGATGATATTTCCGAGCGCACCGCTTTTGGTCGCTACGGAAATATTTTTTGTCCGAAGCGGGGTATGCGCAGATCCAATTGGATTACCCCGGCGATCTGGATCGGTACATCGAAGAAATGAGCCGTTACCTGTCCGCGCACGGGCGAAGCTATAAGAACTATGAGGCTGCTGTTCTGGGGCAGCGTCGGTACGGGCAAGAGGTTTCTGGCCGGGTGTATCACCAATGCGCTGCTGGAGAAAGAAGTGCCGGTCTGCATGACCAATCTGGCCGCTGTGATCAACCATGATTTTGCCGGGCGGCAGGAATATATCCGCAAGTTGTGCTCCTACCAGCTTTTGATTCTGGATGATTTCGGTATGGAGCGCGACACCAACTTTGCGTTGGAAACGGTATATGACGTGATTGACGGGCGGTATCTCACCGACATGCCGCTAATCGTTACGACCAATCTCACGCTGGACGAGCTGAAAAACCGCAGGACGTGGATCACCAGCGCGTCTATGACCGTGTGCTTGCCATGACTGTCCCGATCCGCTTTACCGGGAACATCCAGCGCAGCGCGAAGCGGGAGATTGTAAAAGCAATTTTTGATAACAGGGAGGGCTGAGAATGGAGAATATTGGAGTATTTGAAGGATCGCATGATTCCCCCGCTGGATGAAGAACCGGAGCATCGGGAGGGAGCGAATATTGTTGAGATTCCGACCTACCGAAAATATACGATTGGCATTGATGAGGCAGCGCGTTATTACGGGATCGGCACGAAAAAACTGCGTCAGTTGATAGCCGATAATCCCTGCGGAGATTTTTTCTGGAGATTGGCAGACACGTTCTCATAAAACGCCGCCAGTTTGAAGTATATTTGGATAACGCCAGCTCACTTTGAGTCGTGACAATCAGTCCGCCATGTGGTATAGTTAGCATGTCATGGCGGGCTTCTTTTTTTGAAAGGAGCCGTCATATGAGTGAAAAAAGAAGAGACAGCAAAAAGCGCATTGATAAAGTGAAACTGTCTGATGCCAAACGCTGGCTGATCAAGCTGCAACAGGAGCAGGGCAAAAGCTACAGTGCGATCCATTCTATCCGAAGCGTCCTTAGACCGGCTTTCCGCATGGCCGTTGATGATGATTTGATACGCAAGAATCCATTTGAATTTCAGCTTGCCACCGTCGTAGTCAACGACAGCGTGACAAGGGAAGAGATTACCAGAAAGCAAGAAAGAGCGTTTCTTGAATTTGTGGCGAGTGACAAGCATTTCCGCAAATACGATGATGGTATCTATATTCTGTTCAAGACCGGGCTTCGGATTTCCGAGCTTGTGGGTTTGACGCTGGTGGATGTGGATATGAAAAATCGAAAGATTAACATTAACCATCAGTTACAGCGGAAGCGGAATATGGAGTATATCATCGAGGATACCAAGACAAGCAGCGGTACACGGGTTATCCCTATGACGGATGATGTGTATGAGTGCTTCAAGCGCATTATTGCCAGCAGGAAAAAGCCAAAAGAGGAACCGATGATTTGCGGCAAAAGCGGTATGAATCCGAAAACGCCGCAATACATCATGGGTCACAGTGATATCAGCGTGACGCTTAACACCTACACCCATGTCAGCTTCGATGATGCACCGGCAGAAGTCGAACGCATGAAGGTTGGCTGAAAAGCCGAGGTGTAAACACTTTGATTTTGCACCTCAGTTTACACCTTTTGCCCTCATTTTAATGCCATGAGGTGCCACCAGATGCCACGAAACGGTTGTCAGAAAAGGCCGAAAAACGCTGATATATGACGATTTATGAGGAAAATCAAGCATGATCAAGATACTTTTCGTTTGCCACGGCAACATCTGCCGCAGCCCCATGGCGGAATTCGTGATGAAGGACATCGTGCGCACAGAGGGAATGGAGGACGAGTTCGACATTGCCTCCGCCGCCACCAGCTTGGAGGAACTGGGAAATCCCGTTTACCCGCCTGCTGTGAGAATACTTGCCGAGCATGGAATTGACTGCCAGGGCAAGACTGCAAGGCGGATTTGCCCGGAGGATTACAGAGACTTTGACATGCTCATCGGCATGGACAGCGAGAACCTTTACCATATGCGCCGCATGTTCGGCGGCGACCCGGATAAAAAGCTGCACCTGTTGCTGGAGTTTGCCGGCAGACCCGGCGATGAGGTGGCGGACCCCTGGTATACAAGGGACTTTAATGCTGCGTGGCGGGATGTGGAGGCAGGCTGTCTGGGACTGTTTACCCTGCTGGCAGAGCCGGTGGCGTTGGATTTCTCCCGCTGCACCGAAAAAGAGGAGCTTTTTGCCGAGCTGCGCCGGAAAATGGACTGGCAGAAGTGGTATGGCAGCAACCTTGACGCCCTGTGGGACGTGCTTACGGGTCTGCCTCACAAGGGAAAACGCTTTACCATTACCCTGCCCGATGCGGAAAGCGATATTGCCGCCTATGCCGACAGGGTCTGCGATGTGTTTCGGGAAGCCGGCGTATCTTTTAAAATTATAAAATAAAGGTTGACAAACCTTTATATACCGGCTATAATGACCTCAGAAATTTTAAAGAAAGGAGTCGCCAAAATGACCATCTATCGGAACAATGTTAACAACAACTTGATAAACAGGCGGCTCCCCGTGTAATTTTCAGCCCAAGATTATTCTGTCAACATGCCCGGGAGACGTATTCTTCCGGGCTTTTTTGCGCGCAAATTTTCCCGGAGGAAGGGCGAGGGGAGCCGAAAGCCGACTGCCTCAACCGAAGGTTGAGGACGCGGCGCACCGTTTCAACAGATGCGTTATCGTCTTTTCCGGGCCGTCTCTGCTACATTGGAGACGCAGGACCCATAACGCGCCGCATAGGAGAAGAATGTGAAAAAGATCTTACTCTACTTAAAGCCCTACGGGAGCAGGCTCCTGTTGAGCATTGCGCTGATGGCAGTATCCACAGTTTGCGAGCTGCTGCTGCCAGCCATCATGAGCGATATTTTGAATACTGGAGTATACACCGCGGATCTTGCGTATATTTTCCGCTGCTGCGGGAAGATGCTGCTGGTGGCGCTGATAAGTCTGGCTGCCGTGCTGGGCGGCTGGTATATCAGCTCCGGGGTGGTGGCGGGCTTTTGTGCCGATCTGCGGCAAGGCGTATTCCGCAAGGTGAACACCATGAGCTTTGAGGATCTGAGCCGCATAGGCACCGCCGCCTTGCTGACCCGCTCCACCACCGATGTTAGTACTCTGTCCTGGGTGGCCTCCATGCTGTCCGGCAGCATTGTCACGATCCCCGTGCTGTTTCTGGGCGGCGTTATCCTCGCCATGAGAAAAGACCCGGTCTTGTCTCTGGTACTGCTGCTGTTCATCCCTCTGGTCTTTGTTGCCGTGGTCAGAATAGGCCGTAAAATAGAACCTCTGTGGGAGGTCTCCGACAAATATGTGGACAAGCAGAACGACATCGTGCGGGAACGGCTCCACGGGATCCGGGTCATTCGTGCCTTTAACAGCGAGCCGAGAGAGCATAAGCGTATAGAGGACGCCACCCATGTGATGTCGGAGTATATCATCAAGGCAAACGTCAGCATGGGCATTATTTCGCCGATGGCTGTGGCGATGATGAACTTGGCGGCAGTCCTGATCGTATATCTGGGCGGTTTTCGCATGGAGCAGGGCCTCAGCTCCGCCAGCGGCGGCGACATTTTCGCCGTTGTGCAGTATGTTGCCCTTATTATGAACGGGATCGTGATGGCGGCTTTTGCCATTGTCAGGTATCCCCATGCCAAGGTGGCAGCAAAGCGCATCGGCGAGGTGCTGAATGTGGAGTCCTCCGTGGAGCCGGAGGAAGAAGAACTGCTCTTTTCAGGAGATATCCGGCTGGAGGATGTGAGCTTCTGCTACGAGGGCGCGGCAGAGAGCGCCGTCAGCGGCGTGAGCATGCATATTGCTCCCGGACAGCAGGCCGCGATTATCGGCGGCACCGGCAGCGGCAAATCCACGCTGGTGCAGCTTCTCATGGGCTTTCACCGGCCTTCCTCCGGGCGGATACTGTTCGATGGGCGGGACAGCCTGAGCCTGAGTCCCAGAACCATCCGGGGGAATATCAGCTGTGTGCTGCAGAAAGCGGCAATATATTCCGGCAGCATACGAAAAAATATCCTGATGGGCAGACCCGATGCCTCGGACAAAGAGGTCATGCAGGCGGCAGAGATCGCCCAGATGGGGGATTATCTGTCCACCTTGCCGGAAGGACTGGATCATGAGCTGACACAGGCCGGCAGAAATTTGTCCGGCGGGCAGAAGCAGCGCATCTGTATTGCCCGGGCAGTGCTGAAAAACGCACCCATTTATATCTTTGACGACAGTTTTTCCGCCCTGGATTTCCTTACGGAAGCACGGCTCCGCCGTGCCCTGTCGGAACACACCGGGGGCAGGACAAGAATCGTCATAACTCAGCGCGTCAGCTCGGCCATGAGTTGCGACTGCATCTTTGTCATGGACAAGGGCCGTCTTGTGGACTCCGGCACCCACGCAGAGCTGCTGGAGCGATGTAAGATTTATCAGGAGATCTACGTCTCCCAGACGGGAGGTGAGCGGAAATGAAAGAAAAACAGATCAAAAAGACCCGGGCGGAGCGCCGGGACGAAAACAAAACCGTCCTGCGGATTGTCCAGGAGGCCCGGCCCATCTACGGGTGGCTGGGCGTAAGCTGTCTGATCAGCGCCGTTATCATCACCTGCGCCGTGATAAGTCCCAAGCTCCTTGGAAACTGCGTCCAGCTTCTCTATGACTACTGGGCGGGGAGCTTTCAGGGCATCAGTCTGACAAGGGCGCTGCTGCCGGGCTGCTGTCTGCTTGCGGGGGTGTATCTGCTGCAAAGCGGTATGAGCTGGCTGAAGATGTACCTGATGAACAATGTGGTCAGCCGCTATTTCACCTGCTCGCTGCGCATAAAGATGTCGGACAAGATCAGCCGCCTGCCGGTGAACTATATTGACAACACCCCGGCGGGGCAGATACTGGAGCGCATGACAAACGACGTCTCCGTTCTGGGCGGTTCTATCCACGACATTGTAGATACCCTAACGGTGGGTTTTTTGCAGATCATCACCCTGTCTGTGGTGATGCTATTGGAAGACTGGCGGCTGGCTCTGATCGTCATCGTGTTCATGCCCCTGTCCATCTGGCTCTCTGTCCGCATTTCATCCCTGAGCGAGAAGTATTTTGACCGCATGTTTGAGGAGAGCGGCAAGTTGTATTCCGTAGTGGAAGAGAGCTACACCAACTATCAGACCGGCAAGGCCTATAACTTTGAGGAGGACAGCATTCGCGCCCATCAGGAGGTAAACCAACGTCAGCGGAAGGCAGAAACCACCGCAAATTTTCTGGGCTCCATGGTGACCCCCTGCATCACCTTCACAAATGCCATTGCCTACATTATTATCAATATAGTAGGCGGTATACTCATCGTAAAGTACGGTGTGTCCGTAGGCGTGGTGGTGACAATTGTGCTGTTTGCAAAACAGTTTTCCTCCCCGCTGGAGCAGATTGCCATGGGCCTCAGCTCCATGCAGCGCACAAAATCCGCCGCAAAACGGGTCTTTCATCTGCTGGATGAGCCGGAGGAGCCGCCCCTTGAGGGCCATCTTCAGGGCGACATCCGAGGCGATGTGAGCTTTGAGCATGTGGACTTTTCTTACTGTAAAGAAACGCCTCTTATCCGCGACCTGAACATTCAGGTACGGCAGGGGCAGAAGGTGGCGATCGTCGGCCCGACCGGGGCAGGAAAAACCACCATCGTTAACCTGCTTATGCGCTTTTATGATATTGACAGTGGAAAGATATCCATCGACGGGCAGGATGTGGCGCAGGTGTCAAGAGACGAACTTCGCGCCCTTTTCGGCATGGTGCTTCAGGATACCTGGCTTTTCAGCGGCAGTATTGCCGACAATGTGGCCTACGGGCGGCCTGATGCCACCCGGGAGGAGATCATCCGCGCCTGCGACGAGGCCTACTGCCACCATTTTATCCGCACGTTGCCCCAGGGCTACGACACCCAGGTCAGCGAAGACACCGCCAGCATCTCCGGCGGGCAGAAGCAGCTTCTCACCATTGCCCGTGCCCTGCTTGCAGACAGGCGCCTGTTGATTCTGGACGAGGCCACGTCCAATGTGGACACCCGCACGGAGATCCTGATCCAAAAGGCCATGGACAAGCTGATGCGGGGCAAAACCTGTTTTGTCATCGCCCACCGGCTCTCCACCATCGTGGACGCGGATTTGATCCTGGTCCTGCGGGACGGACAGATCGTGGAGACGGGAAAGCATGAGGAACTGCTGGACAGAAAGGGTTTTTACTACCAGCTCTATACCAGCCAGTACGCCATATAACGTTTATAAAAAAAGCTGCCATCCTGAGGGTCAGACCAAAGGACGGCAGCTTTTATTGTTCTTCTTCTACTTCTTCTTCATATTCCAACAGATCCTCAATTTTGCAGCCCAACACACAGCAGACTTTGGCAAAGAAATCCAGGTCTACCATCTGTATATTGTCGGAACGATAGTATCTGTCGATTACATCGTATTTTACGCCGGTCAGGGTGCGAAGCCGGTTTCGTGTAATGCCCCGGCTGTCCAGGACCTGACGGAATTTGACTTTTATGCGGCCGTATTTTCTTGTATGGTAGGTAATGATACCAGTATACTCGTCCATAAGAATCACCCCAGTATATGGGTTATTATATCAACAGGATTTCCTATTGACATTACCCATTTAATTGGTATATATTGTATATGGATACCCAGATATAAGGGTAATCATATAAGTGAGGATGTGACAGGATGAAAAACATACTGCGTCGGTCATTCACGCTTCTGTTGTGCTTCGCGCTGTGCTTGTCGCTGCTCCCGGCCGCTTCCGTATATGCGGAGGAGGAATCGGAAGTCACAGCATCAGCCGGGGCGGAAGGCGAGCCTGTGATCGAAAGTGAACTGCCGACAGATGGCGAATTGCCGGTCGAGAGCGAACCGATAACCGAGGGCGAACTGCCGGAGGAGCCGGAAGCCGAAGACTCTGCTGCCGAAAACGGTGAAACTGAGCTTGAAACGTTTACGCTTGGGGAAACGAAAGAGGTTTTGGAGGAAGAGGCACAGTATAGCTTCCTCGCTCCGGAGGATGGCTGGTATTCCTTCATGGGAAACGTAGGAAGCGATACTGAGCTTACCCTGACCGTGATAGACAGCAGCGGTACGGTACTTGCAAGCTTTTCACAGGACAGCGAAAATGTGTTCGGCCGCGGAAGCTGCTGCTTTTATGCCGCTGCCGGGGAAACGTACACCTTATCCGCGTACTGCCAGTTCTGGATGGGTGGCGCCGGCTTTGGCATGAATCTGGAACTGCAAGCCGCCGTCCCGGCAACAGGGATTTCGGTAGGGGGCCATGCATATGCAGCGACTTCGGGGCAAACGCTTGTTTTTTACATGCGTTTTGAGCCGCAGAACGCAATTCTGGAAGAATATACTTGGGAATCCAGCAATCCCGCAGTAGCAAGCGTGGATCAGGAAGGGCAGGTGCATTGCCTTTCCAACGGGAAGACCACGATAACCGTAAGCAGTGAAAGCGGTCTGTCTGCCTCATGCGACGTAACCGTGACCGCACCAACAGCCTTTCAGTTTAGCTGTCAGGCAAGAACGGGCTATGTGGGCACAACTGACTACATTGGCTTCGACTTTGAGCCTTATGGCGCAGTGGAGCACGTTGAAGTTACTTCCAGCGACCCTTCCGTTGCGGAGCTTACCTATAACGAATCCAATGATTACTGGAACGTCAGCTACTTAAAGATTGGTACCGCTACGCTGACAGCAACCTCAGCCAGCGGCCTGACGGATGTCTGCACCGTAACGGTGAAAGAGATGGAAACCCTTACGCTGGACGAAACCATTA
>CAZESU010000004.1:0-38574 GCA_964515275.1 uncultured Oscillospiraceae bacterium | reverse complement strand
GATAGGTTGCCTTCTCCTGAAAATCTGACATATCCATATCCTCCAAAGAGAACTCCACGCGAACCTTCTTTGAGTCAATTTCTCCCTTGGAAAGCAAGACAACCGTCTCAACATGGCAGGTCTTGGGAAACATATCGACTGCGGCGACCTCTTTGAGGGTATAGCCCTGGGCGTTGAAACGAAGAATATCTCTGGCAAGGGTGGCGGGATTGCAGGAGACGTATACCACACGTTCCGGCGTCATAGAGGTAACAGCAGTGATGGCATCTTCACTCATGCCCTTTCTGGGAGGATCCACCACAACCACATCCGGTTTTAATCCGCGCGCCGCAAGTTCTTCGGCGGCTTTTCCTGCGTCAGCACACATAAATTCGGTATTATTTATGCCGTTCATTTCGGCGTTTCGCTTTGCATTTTCAATGGCTTCCGGTACAATCTCCGCACCGATAACCTGTCCTGCATGTCTTGCAAGACACAGGGATATGGTCCCCGCTCCGCAATATAAGTCAAAAACAAGAGATGCCCTTGTGGGAGCCGCATACTCCAATGCTTTGTTATACAGTTTTTCCGCTTGAGGAGGATTGATCTGATAAAAGGACTGGGGGGAGATATGGAAACGGATGCCGCAGAGACTGTCGGTAATCTCAGCTTCTCCCCAAAGGGTGTGAAAATCCCCGGTGAGCACGGTGTTCCCGCGAGTCTTGTTGATGTTGAGGACGATTCCGGTCAGTTCCGGACAGCTTTGCCGGAGAAAATCCACCAGTCTGCCGGTGGAAGAGCCAAATCCTCTGGCCGCCACGATACAGCCAACGGCATCGGAGCCGTTTACCGCATGCCGACAAAAAACATGTCTGACAACGCCGCGCCCGCTCTCCTCGTCATAAGCCGAGATAGCGTTTTCATTCATAAATTTTACGACAGCGGCAGCTAATCTCTCGCTGAGTTCATCCTGTAAAAGGCATTTGTCGATGGGGATGAGTTGGTGACTGCGCTCACGGAAAAAGCCATATGCCGCAGCACTGTCTACAGACGACACAGCAAAAATAGCCTTGTTGCGGTATCTCTCGGTCCTGCCGCTGCTGATGATGGTATCGGCCAAGACACTCTGTTTTCCAATATGGATTAAAGCGTCGTTTACTCGGCCCAGCTTGAAATGAAGCTCCTCCTCATAGCTCATGTGCCGCAAATCGCAACCGCCGCACTTTCCGAAAAATGGGCAAGCCGATTCCTCCCGACTTGGAGAAGCGGTAATAAGTTCCTCACCTCGGGCAAAAACAGCCGAAGCGCTGACCTTGACGATGCGAATTTTCCATTTTTCACCAATAATCGCTCTTGGGACAAAAACAGCCCGTCCATCAACGCGGCAGATGCCGAAGCCTTCAGAAGAATAGGCCTCAATATCAACCAAAAATATTTGATTTTTCTTTAATTCACTCATGCTTTGAATATTACCATATGCAATTTGATTTATCAATCGCCGAAAAAATTCTATACATATTATTTTTAAGCGTACAAATAATATCGTTGTCAATAAACAAGGAGGATAGACATGAAAAAAATTATTGCATATATCGCTATGGCTGCTGTTATAGCAACACTGTTGTGTGCCTGCGGCAACGGCAGAATCGACAACAACCCTGTCACAAGCCCGCTGTTCAGCCCGGAAGTTAACACTGAGGTCACACCCAATGTAAGCTCCAATGTCAGTCCCGAAGCCAGTGCCCAGGTCAGTCCCTATGTGTCAATGAATCCTGACGACGGCATCGTTGAGGACCACAACGGCATCATTGGGGATGAGAACAACAGAAACGACAATCTGAACTCACCGGCTGTCACAGCCATTCCCTGACGATATGAAAACAGAGCCGAATTAACGGCTCTGTTTACTTTTTTCTTGATTTGCTTAATATAAGAGTGTATTATGTAGAAAAACAGGAGGAAAATAAAATGAGCTACATACCTACACCGGAACAAGCCGAAGAGCTTGTAAAAAGATATAACAAGGAGCCTTTTCACATCCAGCACGCGGAAACTGTTTCCAAGGTTATGGGCGAGTTTGCCAGAGAATACGACCCTGAAAACGTGGATTTCTGGCGCACGGTTGGTATGCTCCATGACATAGATTTTGAGCTTTACCCGGAACAGCACTGTGTCAAGGCCAATGAGATGCTCCATGAGCTTGACGTGGATGAAGATGTAATACATGCTGTGGTCAGCCACGGATACGGCATCTGCATTGATGTTGAACCTGTGAAGTATATGGAAAAGGTTCTTTTTGCCACTGACGAGCTGACCGGATTGATCGGCGCTGCTGCTCTTATGCGCCCCACCGGCATTTCCGATATGGAGCCCAAGTCTGTCATGAAGAAATTCAAGGACAAAAAGTTTGCTGCCGGCTGCTCAAGAGACGTGATCAAGCGCGGCGCTGAGATGCTGGGCATGGAGCTTAACGAGCTTATTGCCAAGACCCTGGATGCGATGCGAGCCTAATGCTTAAGGTATATGCGGCGGATGTGTCCGGACTTGATCCGGACGGGAATTATCCGCTTTCTCAATACAGACGGAAAAAGCTTGAAAAGCAAAAGCTCCTTTCCGCGCGGAGACTTGGCGTGGGGGCGGAGCTTCTGTTGATAAAGGCGTTGGAGAAAAACGCGCCGGAAATTTCTCTGCCGCTTCACATCATCTGCGGCAGAGATGGCAAGCCGAAGCTTTCATGCGAAGGTCTGCATTTCAATCTGTCCCATTCCGGCGTATTTGCCGCCTGCGCGGTTTCCGGGAATCCCGTTGGCTTAGATATTCAGTCAGTGCGGGAATATAACGAAAAACTTGGGGAGAAGTATTTTTCCCCACAGGAGCGTGCCTTTATCGTCGAAAGCGTGGATGTAGATCATGCGTTTACACAGATTTGGAGCATGAAAGAGAGCTGTGTAAAGCTCCTTGGCACAGGGCTGAAAATGCCGTTAGCATCATTCTCGTTGGATGTTAATAATGGCAGCACGGAGATCAATGGCCGAAAACTCTTTCTTTATCACTGCATTTTACAGGGCTGCCATCTTTCCGTATGCAGTGAAGATGAGATAGACATAGAATCGATCAATATTGATATGATAAAGCTGCTGCCATAGGCGGCAGCTTTCAGCTTATCAAAAAGTCTCTCCGGGCTTTTTGATAAGCTGTTTGTAGTTTTGATTTTATAAGAAAAGTTCAAAAATGGTACTTTATTGAACTTTCTTTTGTCTTTCTGCGTTCATTATTTGACAGATTTAAAGTTGCTGTCCTGGGCAGTGACTTTATACATTAAGTCCAACATCGCGCATAACGGCTCTGAGCTTTGCCAGATTTTCTTCACTGATTTCTACCAGGGGCAGACGCAGAATTCCGCTGTCCATGTCAAGAAGCTTCATAGCTGCTTTTACCGGGATGGGATTGGTTTCAATAAACAGCGTAGAGAAGAGCTTTGCATATTTGCCGTAAAGCTCGGTAGCGGCCGTAAAATCCCCATCCAGACACAGAGTACACAGCTTTGCTGTGACCGCAGGGACAATGTTGCTTGCAACGGATATAACTCCCAGTGCACCCAGCGCCATCATGGGAACCGTGTTATCGTCATTTCCGCTCCATATGTACAGGTCATCTCCGCAGGTGCTTCTGATCTTTGAGACGAGACTGAAATCACCACTTGCCTCTTTAACGCCGTTTATGTTGGGGTGCTGTGAAAGGGCTTTATAAGTCTCGGCACTTATGGAAATCCCTGTTCTGCTGGGCACATTGTACAGGATCATGGGAATATCCACTCTGTCAGCTACATAACCGAAGTGTTCAATAAGCCCTTTTTGGGTAGACTTGTTGTAGTAGGGCGTTACCATTAAAATGCCGTCAGCCCCGGCGTACCGGGCATTTTCGGCATATTTAAACGCGGTTTTTGTGTTGTTGCTGCCAACACCGGCGATAACTTTCATCCTGCCGTGGCAGGCAATTACGGTGAATCTGACAAGCTCGTTGTGTTCATCCTCACTGTGGGTAGGATTTTCGCCGGTGGTGCCGCAGACCACAATGGCGGATGTACCGTTTTCATATTGAAAGTCTATATTTTTTTGAAGCCTGTCAAAGTCAATTCCGTTTTCTGTAAACGGTGTTACAATTGCGGTACAGGATCCCTTGAACAAAGGTGTTTTTACCATAATACCCTCCAATGAAATATATTCCAAGGATGATATTATTCCTCACGGAGGAGTATTATTACACTTGAAGTTGAAATAAGTGCGTATATCTGATATAATATCTTAGTTTTATCTAACATTCGAGGAATCCTATGCGTAAAAAACATTTTTTGTCCCGTGTTTTCAGCCTTTTCTGCGTCACTTTTGTGATCCTGTCTGCAGGAAGCACTGCCGTAGCTGCCACACCGGACGAGCCCACTATGGAAAAAGGTACTTTAGCGGCATCGTCTACTTATATAGACAAAGGCGGCTATACCGACGGCTCCGCGTATGAAAATGAGGCCGTCAATGTGGATATCGTAAAGATCGGCTTGCGATATGGCGATGATGCCGTAAGCAGTGCCTATATAGCAAATCCGGCAGGGGAGGGCTTCCTTGTCGGCTTTTATGATGAAGAGCGGGTATTCAATCAACTGTTTTCCTGCGGGGAAGCAGCAGTGACTGTTTCAAGAAGTGCAAACTGGCACATTCTTCTTGACGGAAGCTATGATACTTTTTACAATGCCAGGCTTGCTGCGTTGTCATACGGTGGTTTTGCAGCTTTTATTAACGGAGAGTACAGGGTGCTCTATGGAAGTTTCAGCAGTAAAGACACGGCTGAGAGCAAAAGAGACAAGTTTCGGCTGAAGGGTGAAGCCTATTTTGCCGGGGAGAATGCCCTTATTCTCAGCACCACAAAACCGGTCATGCTGCTTGACGATGTCCGTGGCTTTGCCCTTTTGCCGGAGACAGGCACGGGAAAAGCCCGCTTCAGCTTTGACGGAAACAGCTATTACGGAGGAGTCCGCTTCACGTCATGGGGCGATAATGGTATAAACATTGTAAATTATCTGGAGCTTGAGGATTATGTCAAAGGCGTAATCCCTTATGAAATGAGCGCTTCGTGGCCCTATGAAGCACTGAAAGCACAGGCTATATGTGCCAGAACCTATGTGGTGTTCAATCAGAATGCCTATGAAGAATATGACTTTGATCTGACAGATGACATGGAAAGCCAGGTCTACCGGGGATATGCCGAGGCTAATGAGACGACGGACAGGGCAGTGGAAGAAACAGCGGGACTGTATGTGCGTTATGAGGGTAAGATATGCAACATTTATTATTTCGCCTCTTCTGGCGGCGCCTCCGAGGATGGTAAGAATGTATTTGGTGTAAACGAGCCCTATCTTACCGGGAAAACCGATCCCTTTGAAGACGCGGTAGACTATAATATAAAGAACTGGACAATTTACCGCAGCGGTGAGGATATGGCATGGCAGCTTTCTCAGAAGGGCTACACCATCGGTACGGTGACAAAGCTGATACCGGAGTATTCTGTAAATGGCAATGTGATTGCCATGACCTACTGTGATGATAACGGAGTGCAGCTCCGCCTTGAGGGGCGGGAAAGCTATTCCCTGATCCGCCTAAATAATTGCCGTTTCACCGTTGTGTATGACGGATATACTTTTACATTTACCGGCGACGGCTGGGGCCACAACTGCGGCATGAGCCAATGGGGTGCCAATGCTATGGCCAGTGTTTATGGATATAACTGCGAAGATATTATCAGATTTTATTTTACCGGAGCGTATATTGCATGAAAAAAAGTGAATTTGACTTTGAACTGCCGGAGGAGCTTATTGCGCAGACCCCCATTCAGCAGAGGGACCACTCAAGACTGATGCATCTGGACAAAAACAGCGGAGAGATCACGCATAACCATTTCTATGAATTGCCGAAATTTCTGCATAAGGGCGACTGTCTTGTGCTGAATGACTCAAGGGTTCTGCCGGCGAGATTGATTGGATGCCGTTCCACGGGCGGCAGTGTCGAGCTTGTTCTGCTTCGTGACCTGGGCGATGGGAGATGGGAATGTCTCAGCCGTCCGGGAAAAAAGACAAGGCCCGGGACAGAGCTCAGTTTCGGAGACGGAGAGCTTACCGCCACTGTGGAAGATGTGGTCGAAGGCGGCAACCGCGTTGTAAAATTCCACTATGAGGGCATATTTCTGGAGGTGCTTGAGCGGCTTGGAAAGATGCCGCTTCCACCCTATATAAAGGAGGAGCTGAAGGACTCTGAGCGATACCAGACCGTCTATTCCCGCGAGCTTGGCAGCGCCGCTGCACCGACGGCAGGGCTCCACTTTACAAAGGAGCTTTTGGCTGAGATTGAGGCATCCGGTGTAAATGTGTGCTATGTGACATTGCATGTGGGCCTTGGCACCTTCCGCCCGGTCAAAGAGGATGAGATCGAAAACCATGAGATGCATTCGGAATTCTGCATAATACCGGAGCGCACCTCCCGTATCGTTACGGAGACAAAGAAAAACGGCGGGAGAGTTGTTGCAGTAGGCACTACCTCATGCCGTACGCTGGAGAGCTTTGCTGCAGAAGACGGCAGTCTCCCGGTGAGCTCCGGCTGGACAAATATATTTATTTATCCCGGGTATCAATTCAAGTGCATCGACGCGCTGATTACAAATTTCCATCTGCCGGAGAGCACACTTATCATGCTTGTTTCCGCCCTTGCCGGGAGAGAGCATGTGCTGAACGCGTATAAGATCGCCGTTGAGGAGAGATACAGGTTCTTTTCCTTTGGCGATGCTATGATGATAGAATAGGAGAATTACATTTGTACAGGCTTCTAAAACAGGAAAACCACGCCAGACGGGGCGAGTTTGAAACGCCCCACGGCATCATACAAACCCCGGTATTTATGAACGTGGGAACTCAGGGCGCGATAAAAGGAGCGCTCTCTGCAAGAGACTTGAAAGAGATCGGCTGCCAGGTGGAGTTGTCCAATACATACCACCTCCATGTCAGGCCCGGCGACGGGCTTATCAAGGAACTGGGCGGTCTCCACAGGTTCATGACATGGGACGGGCCTATCCTTACCGACAGCGGTGGTTTTCAGATTTTTTCCCTTGCAAAGCTGCGCAAAATAAGCGAAGAGGGTGTTAAATTCAACTCCCATGTGGATGGACGGCATATCTTTATGGGGCCGGAGGAGAGCATGAGGATACAGGCAAATCTGGGCTCGGATATTGCTATGGCCTTTGATGAGTGCATCAAGATACCCTCTCCTAAGGATTATGTACAGCGCTCCTGCGACAGGACATTTCGCTGGCTTCAGCGTTGTAAAACGGCATTGGATGACTATAACAGCCGTGAGGATGCGATAAATCCCGGACAGATGCTCTTCGGCATCAATCAGGGAGCCACATTTAAGGATATCCGAATCTCCCATATGAAGCAGATCGCGGGACTGGATCTCCCCGGATATGCCATAGGCGGACTTGCGGTGGGGGAGACCCATCAGGAGATGTACGATACCATTGAAGCGGTGGAAGAGTACATGCCCAAGGACAAGCCAAGATACCTCATGGGTGTTGGTACCCCGGGAAATATTATTGAGAGCGTCGCAAGAGGCATAGATTTCTTTGACTGTGTTATGCCGGCAAGAAATGGACGTCATGGACATCTCTTCACCTGGCACGGTATCATCAACATCAAAAACGAGAAATATGCCAAAGACCTGCTTCCTATAGATCCGGAGTGCAGCTGCCCGGTTTGCAGGCGCTATTCCAGAGCCTATGTCCGTCATCTTTTCAAAGCGGAGGAGATGCTGGCGATGCGTCTTGCAGTGACCCATAATCTGTATTTCTATAACAGTCTTGTGGCAAGAATACGTGATAGCCTTGATGAAGGCCGCTTCGAGCAGTTCAGACAAGAATTTTCAGAAATATTGGATAAACGAATTTAAGCATCTTGAAATTGATGCTTTTTGCATGTATAATAGAAAAAACATTGTTTTGGAGGTAAAAACACAATGAATTTATTGCTCACAGCAGATGCAACTTCCACCGGCAGCGGAGTTTCCATGATTGTTATGCTGGTGCTCATGTTCGCAATCTTCTATTTCCTTATTATCCGTCCGGAGAATAAGAGAAAGAAAAAGACCGAAGAAATGCGCAGCACTCTCAGTATTGGCGATGAGATCGTCACCATCGGCGGAATTATTGGCAAGATCGTTCAGGTCACTGAAGATACGATCACCTTTGAGACCGGTGAGGACAGAGTCCGCCTCCAGACCAAGAAATGGGCTGTATCCACCACTGCCAAGATGGAAGCTGCAGAAGCTGAAGCCAAAAATAAAAAGCGCAAATAATTTTTGCGGCATGAAAAGTACCCCCGTCAAATAGGATTGTAATGATCTTAATTGACGGGGGTGCTTTACTATTATGGATATGGAAAAAAACCGACCGGCTCTGCTCTTCCTGCTGAAGGCGATGCTGATCTGGCCGGCGGCGGCCGTTATTCTTCTGATTTTATGCACGGCGATAATAAGCGGCTTTAATATAAGTGCTTCATCTGTTGCCTATTTCAGCTCCGGGATAAGCTTCCTGTCAGCTATGTCGGCATCGATAGCCGTTTCGGCGGGCCAAACAGGCAGAAAACTGAAATATGCGCTTCTGACCGGGCTTGTGCTCACGGTGATGCTGCTAATGTTGGGTTTTATCGTAGAGGGCAGAGACCTGAGCGCGGATGGCGTACTCAGTGTAATAAGCTTTACAATGGCTGGAACCGTTGTTGGCGGCGTTTTGGCGCCGTCAAGCAAAAGCGGAAAAACCAAAAAGATGTCGAAATCAAAACGATGGAAACCATGACATAGTTTACATAATACATTTTTGCTGATAAGCTTCCCAAAATACAAAAAGCCAAAAAACTATATATTGTGAGCCGGTTGCCAAATTGACACAAAACATCGGGAAAAATGTTTTTAAGTTGACATAAATAAAAATATTTTTTATGAAATTTAAAAAAAGGACTTGATAAATTTGACGTTTTGTAATATATTGTTACCACAACGTAGTTATGTTAATCACGTTTTTATGGAATGTGGTTACAGAGCGGTGACAAGACATGCATAGCCAGCGTTTTTCCACTACTTACACACTGCTGATTTTTGTTTTCTTTATTGCGGGAGGAATGGTTGTGTCTTTCCTGTATGCCGACTTCCCGGATTTGAAGGATGCTGAGATTACATTATCAAGCGTTGTCGTGTTGCTGGCGCCTCTTGTGCTGTCATTGTTTTTTGCGATGACGGTATATGGTGTGTTTTTGATGCCGATTTGCAGTTTTGCGTGTGGATCTGTCATTGCGTATCTCGCGGAAACTGTACTTTCTGCTGGAAACAATTACAATGATTATCGTGATGCCTTTGCGTTTTTGTGTGTTCTTGTTCCGGCTTTCTTTGTGGTATGCTCAGGCGGAATGTACACCTCGTCTCTTGTCCGCGAGTCCGTATCAAAGGCAAAACCGGGTATAAAAGGTTCATTGAGATCATATTTTCTCGCCGTTTTGATTGCTGTTACGGCGGTTGCTATGACGGGATATTTGATCAAGAAAATGTAACAAATGATGAAAGGAGGGCGTTTGGATGCTGAATTCTGAATGTATCGCAATATTTGAAAAGTATCTGAGAGAGGAAAAGAAAGCTTCCGCCAACACCCTCAGTTCTTATCTTCGTGACATAAGGCAATTCGGGGAGTATCTTGACAGCCATACGGATACTGACATCGTATCCGCCACAGAAGATGAGCTGTCTAAGTACATAAACTGGCTTAAGGGCAACGGAAAGTCGGTTTCCACCGTTTCAAGATGTATAGCATCCCTTAAATGCTTTTATTCCTATTTCTGTCTAAAGCAGATCATTTCGGAAAACCCGTCCACAAAGCTTGTCCCGGATAAAGGTGTACATAAACTTCCGCAGATCCTTACCAGCAAAGAGGTAGAGCTCCTTTTGGAGCAACCGGAGTGCACAGACGCAAAAGGGTACAGAGATCGGGCTATGCTTGAGCTGCTGTATGCCACCGGCATACGGGTAACAGAGTTAATCAACCTGAACATAACGGATATAAATCTCAGCGCAGGAATTATCCGCTGCCACAGCAGGGATAAGGAGCGTTTTATCCCCATGTATGCCAAGGCAATAAAAGCCCTCAGCGAATATGTCAGTATGGTTCGCCCCCAAATGATAGCCATGCCTGACGAACAAGCCCTGTTTGTCAATGTGAACGGGGAACGGATGTCACGTCAAGGCTTTTGGAAGATTATAAAATATTATCAGAAAAAAGCCAACATTGACAAGGATATTACTCCACACACACTGCGCCACTCTTTTGCGGCACATTTGCTCGAAAACGGCGCTGATATTCACGCCATTCAGGAGATGCTTGGCCATGCGGATATATCCTCAACACAGGTCTATTCCCAGCTTGTAAAAAAGCAGCTCAAGGATGTTTACAACAAGGCACATCCCAGAGCATAATATTCGAACCCACCAACCGGCATCAAAAGATGCCGGTTTTTTGTTGCTATAAAGGTTTGTTTATGCTAAAATAACACAAGGACGTGATCAAATGAAGATTTTGGGTCTTGACCCGGGGATAGCGACCATAGGCTTTGGTCTTGTTGAATCTAACCGCGGTAAGTTCAGTCTGGTCAAATGCGGTGTGATCACAACACCTGCGCATACAAGCCTTGCAAGCCGACTTGAGCAGATATATGACGATCTGACAGCGCTTCTGGAAGCATTCAAACCGGATGCCGTATCCGTGGAAGAGCTTTTTTTCAATACCAATATCACCACCGGTATAGCGGTTGCTCACGGCAGGGGAGTGCTCCTGCTCGCATGCCAGAAAGCCGGAGTAAAGATATATGAATACACACCGCTCCAGGTAAAGCAGGCTGTTGTCGGCTACGGAAGGGCGGAAAAATCACAGGTAATGGATATGGTCAGGCGCTTGTGCGGGCTGAAAGCTGCCCCAAAGCCTGACGATGCGGCAGACGCTGTTGCGCTTGCTCTTTGTCATGCACGCAGCTCCACATCATTGCTGTATAAGGGAGAAAGAGAAGAATGTTCTACCATATAGAGGGAACACTTGCAGAAATCGGTCAGAATCTGGCGGTGATCGACTGCGGCGGCGTAGGCTATGCGTTGAATGTAACACTCAATACGTTATCATATCTTAAGTCCGGAGAAAAAACCAAGCTTTATGTCTCTGAGATCATCAAGGAGGATGCCTTTGATCTCTATGGTTTCTATACTAAAAGTGAGAAACGCTGTTTTGAAATGCTTGTCTCTGTTTCCGGTATCGGGCCCAAGGCGGCACTGTCTATCCTGTCTGCCAATACGCCGGAGGGGCTTGCTCTTGCAATCATGAACAACAACGAGAAGGCTCTTACCGTTGCACCTGGAATCGGGAAGAAAATTGCGCAAAGAGTCATCCTTGAACTCAAGGATAAAATAAGCAAGGATACCGGGTCTGCGGAAATGCAGATACCCGTTGTAACTACTCCTGCAGAGAGCAGTGCCGTCAACGATGCGGTCACTGCCCTGACGGTTCTTGGTTACAGCAGCTCAGAGATTGCTCCGGCTCTTAAGAGAATAGATGTGACGGGACTCAGCACAGAGCAGATAATCAAAGCGGTTTTGAAGCAAATGGTCAAGTAACAGGAGAAGCGTATGAGTATCAACTTTTCTGACGAAGTAAATGACGATATCATAACGACTGGCGTCAGCCTTCCTGAGGACAACAACGAAGGGTCTCTGCGCCCAAAAACCATAAGTGAATATATCGGTCAGGAAAAGGCAAAAAATAATCTCAGCATCTTTATAAACGCAGCCAAAATGCGCGGAGAGCCTCTTGATCATGTCCTGCTCCATGGCCCCCCGGGACTGGGCAAGACGACACTTGCGGCAGTAATCGCCAACGAGATGGGCGTTAATATGCGCATAACCTCCGGCCCTGCTATCGAAAAGCCAGGTGACCTTGTGGCCATGCTTACAAACCTCAACGAGGGAGATATTCTCTTTGTAGACGAGATTCATCGGCTGAATCGTGCCTATGAGGAGATTCTTTATCCAGCCATGGAGGATTACGCCATAGACATTATTCTTGGCAAAGGGCCATCCGCAAACTCTATCCATCTTGATCTTCCGCACTTCACCCTGATTGGTGCCACGACCCGTTCCGGCCAGCTCACAGCGCCTCTCAGAGATCGTTTTGGTGTCTCTTTGCGCCTTGAGCTGTATACTCCCGAGGAACTGAAACGCATTGTTGAGCGTTCGGCCAGCATCCTGAATGTAGAGATCGAAGCGCAGGGGGCATATGAGATTGCCTCCCGCTCCAGAGGAACGCCCCGCATAGCAAACAGACTTTTGCGTCGGGTCAGGGACTACGCGCAGGTTCAGGCTGACGGAGTGATTACAAAATCTGTGGCGGATATGGCTCTTTCCAGTCTGGAAGTGGATAAAATGGGTCTTGATGCCCTTGACAGACGTATGCTCCGCAGTATTATCCAGTTTTATAATGGCGGCCCGGTAGGCTTGGAGACATTAGCCGCCACAATAAACGAGGAAGCTGTAACGCTTGAGGATGTGTACGAGCCATACCTTCTGCAGCATGGTTTTCTTACCCGTACCCCCCGCGGACGCTGTGTCACCCGCAAGGCGTATGAACATCTGGGTATAGAATACCTGGGTCAGCAGCAATTAGAAATTTAACGGTTTTTAAACAATATTACAAAAATCTATTGACTTTAAACAATCTTGTTGTATAATATTAGACGTATATTTGGTAACAATGGTTGTGTAAATATGTTTGACTATGCTGGCTATAATGATGTTCAGCTTCAGGAGCTGGCAGCTTCCGGCGAGCGTTCGGCAGAGGAAGAACTTGTTAAAAAATACATGCAGCTTGTTCGCGCATGTGCACGACCTCTTTTCCTTGCCGGAGGAGACAGTGAAGACCTTATTCAGGAAGGAATGTTTGGTCTGCTCTCAGCCATAAAGCAGTATGATCCGCAAAACGGCACCTCTTTCAAAACATTTGCAGAGCATTGTATCAAAATGCGGCTTTTCTCCGCAATAAAATCCGCATCCCGTATGAAGCATTTCCCGCTCAACGACGGTATGTCTCTTGAGCAACTCTCAGAAGAATCCAATTCTCAGTTATCGGCTGGCACCGAACGTTTTAACCGTATGCCTGAAGATCTGATTCTGGCAAGAGAGAGCAAGGAAGAACTTTATAACGCCTTATTAAATTGCCTTTCAAAGCTTGAGTCAAAAGTGCTTGATTTATACCTTGACGGGCTGTCGTATCAGGATATTGCATCCATACTCGGTAAAGACACCAAGTCTGTTGATAATGCAGTACAACGGATCAGGCACAAGCTGGCGCGGAACCCCAAAATAGGCGAAATCAGCTTTAGCTGAACGCAAATAAAGCCGATAACGGCACATCTATCAAAAGAGAGGATTCAAAATGTACGAAGACAAAACCTTAGTATGCAAAGAGTGCGGCAATCAGTTCGTTTTTACCGCAGGTGAGCAGGAGTTCTATGCAGAGCGCGGCTTCCAGAATGAGCCCCAGCGCTGTAAGGCATGCCGTGACGCACGCAAGAACGCTGCACGCGGTCCCCGTGAGTTCTTCACTGCAGTCTGCGCAGCATGCGGCGGCGAGGCAAAGGTTCCCTTTGAGCCCAAGTCTGATCGCCCTGTTTACTGCAGCGAGTGCTTTGCTAAGATGAGAGAGCAGGCCTGAGTTGTCTGACAAAAAAGATTGGGGCGCGGCTTAAAGCGTCCCAATCTTTTATTTATTATAAAAAGGAAAGGTGTATACAATGGAAATTAAAAGAGATACCCTTATTGCCGAAATCGTTGAAAACTGCCCTCAGGCAATGCCCGCTTTCCAGGCAATCGGCATGCACTGCATGGGTTGTGCCCTTGCCAGCGGCGAGACTCTTGAGCAGGCTTGTGCTGTTCACGGTGTTGACCCTGACGAGTTCATTGTCGAGTTGAAAGCATACCTTCTCACGGTCTGATAAAAAGTGAGCGACTAAGCCGGAGCTTTTCCGGCTTATATTTTTTGGAGAATTTTATGAATAAAAGGCTTGAAGCAATATATGACCTGATAGAAGATGGCAGAGGTGTAATTGATGTGGGAACAGACCATGGTTATATCCCGGCTGCGCTTGCCAAAAACGGTTACAGCGGTCAGATTATTGCCTCTGATATAAATGCCGGACCTCTTGAGTCCGCGCGGCGTACGGCGTTGAATTCCGGCGTTCAGGACAAAATTCAGTTTGTGTTGTGCGATGGACTGGAAGGCTGTGATCCCAAAGCTGTCGACACAATCGTTATTGCAGGGATGGGTGGTGACACCATTTGCGGGATTCTTGACGGGGCTGAATGGTGCATGACGCCGGAATATACACTGATCCTTCAGCCTATGACAAAGGCAGAAGTGGTCCGATACTGGCTTGCCTATAACGGATATGAATTTTTAAATGAGGAGCTTGTAAAGGACAGCGGAACCATATACCAGATCATAAGAGCCCGAACCAGGGAGAACACCCGTCTTTCCAATGCAGAGCTTTTTACCGGGAAATTTTCACTTGTAAAGGGTAACATGCTTTTTCCAGAGTATCTTCAGGGGCTTATATCCCGCTTTGCTACAGGCATTAAAGGGCTTGAGGCCTCAAAAAATTCTGAGCCATATAAACTCTCATTGAAAAAGAGTATTCTTTCAGAGCTGTGCGTTATGAGGGAGAAAATAAATGACAAAAATTCAAGATGTATATAATTTTCTGTGCGGCATAGCGCCCTTGGAGCTGCAATGCAGCTTTGATAACTCCGGCTTTCAGATCGGCCGGGGAGACAGAAAAGTGTCAAAAGCTCTGTTAGCTCTGGATGTTACCAATGGAGTGATTGAGGAAGCATCCGAAAAGAATGCGGAGTTGATTATATCTCATCATCCGCTTCTTTTTACAGCTGTAAAAAGGATAACCGACAGCTCTGCTGACACGGAGAAGCTGCTGAGACTGGCGGAGAGAAATCTTGCTGTGATTTCCATGCACACCAATCTGGATATTGCGCAGGGTGGTGTGAATGACGTGCTTATTTCTGCTCTTGGCGCCTTCTCTGAGGATATTCTGGATGAAGAGGGCTGTGGAAGAATTGGCAGCATGAAAGAACCCATGAACATGGCAGACTTTTTGCTCCACTGTAAGACCGTTCTTAACACAAAAGGCCTCCGATACTATGATGCCGGAAAAGAAGTAAGAAAACTTGCAGTTATGGGCGGCTCAGGAGGAGACTGTGTGGAACGTGCTTTCCAGCTGGGCTGTGATACCTATGTGACGGCAGATATCAAATATCACCAGTTCCTTTTAGCCTGTGAGCTTGGCATCAACCTGATTGATGCGGACCATTTCTGCACCGAAAATCCCGTTATTCCGGTGCTCTGCGAAAAACTGAAATCCGCTTTCCCGGAAGTCTCTTTTGAAGTTTCAGAGAGGCATCATCAGGTTGTGGATTTCATCTGAGGGCATGTCATATTGGGCCTCCGCTTCTCATAAACTCGTACAAACGAGAACATGAGAGCGGAGGCTTTTAATATGACTGATACAGGAATTTATCGAGACATCGCAGCACGGACTGACGGCGCATTCATGCTTGGGGTTGTAGGCCCCGTCAGGACGGGAAAATCTACTTTCATAAAACGTTTTATGGAATCGATGGTAATACCCCGGATTGAGAACACTTACATGCGGGAAAGAGCAAAGGATGAACTGCCTCAAAGCGGCTCCGGCAAAACGATCATGACGGCAGAGCCCAAATTTGTGCCGGAGGACGCAGTGGCCGTGAAGCTGGATGAAAATACTCAGATGTCCGTCAGACTGATCGACTGTGTCGGATATATGGTGGAGGGCGCCGCGGGGCAGTTTGAGGACGGCGAGGAAAGACTTGTGACGACACCCTGGTTTGACCACGAAGTTACCATGACCGAGGCAGCGGAAAAAGGCACACACAAGGTCATTGCCGAGCACTCTACAATAGGTATTGTCATTACGACCGATGGGAGCATCTGCGACATTCCCAGAGAGAAATATCTTGCACCTGAGGAACGGGTGATCATGGAGCTGAAAAGCATCGGGAAGCCCTTTGTTGTGCTACTGAACAGTGCAAATCCCCAATCTGAGGAGGCTGTGGCAGCAGCAAGGGAGATCTCTGAGCGCTATGATGTGAAATGTATGTGTATCGACTGCCTGAATACTGGCGAGGAGGAAATAACACAGGTGATCCGCGCAGTGCTGGAAGAATTTCCTCTAAAATCGGTTGGGATTTTCATGCCTGAATGGCTTGACGCACTGCCAGAAGATAATGAGCTTAAGTCTGAGCTTTTTGCCTGTATTTTTGATGCGGCTGAAAACACAGTGAAGATAAAAGATGGCTATGCGCTTATATCCGCTCTGTCCCAGCATGAAAATATCAGCAGTGTAAAGCTGGAGAGGAATGATCTGGGACGGGGCTCCATGAATATCTCCATGCAGCTCCCAAGAGCGCTGTATTATAAAACAATCAGTGAACAGACGGGACTTACCGTTAATAACGATGCGGATCTGATATCCACGTTGACGGAGATGAGTGCCGTCAAAGCTGACTACGACAAACTGCGCACGGCCCTTGAGGATGTACGTACAAAGGGCTATGGCGTTGTGATGCCAGACTCTGCCCAAATGCAGCTTGAAGAGCCGCAGATTGTCCGTCAGGGTGGGCGTTACAGCGTAAGGCTGAAGGCCAGCGCTCCCGCAATCCATATGATCATGACCAATATCGAAACCGAGGTTACGCCGGCAATCGGCGGTGAGACCGCGTCCGAAGATATTATCAACTTCCTGCTTCAGGGCTTTGATGGAGATGTAAACCGTATCTGGCAATCCAATATCTTCGGGAAATCTCTTAACGATATTGCCGAAGAGGGACTCAATTCCAAGATAGAGGCCTTGCCGGAGAACGCCAAGTTAAAATTGAAAGAAACTCTGCAGAGAATTATCAATGAGGGAAGCGGAGGACTTATCTGTATCCTGCTATAGTATTGTGTTTGACTTGAGGCAGAGGAACATATATAATGTTATCTGCCTCTGATAGTATACGAGAGGTGCTTTGTGTTTCACACTTTTAAGCTTGTAAATGCAAGAAACATCTTTGCCTTGATAATATGTATCTGTGTGGTCTCGGCTGTGATAGGCGTGTATTGCAGCTATATTACGGTTGAGACGGATGCAGAGGTGACGAAGGGCTTCACTTTGGTGATTGACCCGGGGCACGGAGGAATAGACGGCGGTGCCATATCCACAGACGGGACAAAGGAAAGCGATATAAACCTTGCCATAGGACTGAAGCTCCGTTCCATCGCGGCGTTTATCGGTCAGGAAACGGTTATGACCCGTGAGGACGACAGTTGGCGAACCGATGCAGCCTCATACAGCGAGCATGAGGATCTTGCGCACCGGACGGAGATCATCAATTCGGCACCAAACGCGATTCTCTTCAGCATTCACCAGAATTGCTTCCCCACAAGCCAGCCCAGCGGCGCCCAAGTGCTGTATTCACGATATGAAGGCAGTGACATTCTGGGAAATCTGACGCATAACAACCTTGTGTCTTGTCTCGACCCGGAAAACAGACGCGTGGCGGAGCCGGCGTCAGAAAAACTGTACATAACCGCAAATGCAAAATGTCCCGGGATTTTAGTTGAATGCGGATTTATGTCCAATAATTTTGATGTCCTTCAGCTGAAGGAGGACAGCTACCAGTCATCCCTTGCCCTTGTGCTGATGTGTTCCTTCCTTCAATATATAAGCGAGAAACAGGTATAGACAAAACATAGGAGACGAGAATATGCCACCCAAACAAAAGACGATATACTGCTGCAGCGAATGCGGCAATGAGACCGCGAACTGGGCAGGGAAGTGCCCATCATGCGGGGCCTGGAATACACTGAAAGAAGTCAAGCTGGAGAGCGGGAACAGGAAGAGTACCTATACAAAAGCGAGAAGTCAGGCAAAGCCCAAAAAAATATCGGAGCTTGACATGTCCGCTGAGATACGTTTTTCAACCGGAATATCTGAATTTGACCGCGTGCTTGGCGGAGGTGCTGTTGTCGGCTCTCTGGTACTTGTGGGAGGCGCTCCGGGCATTGGTAAGTCTACGCTGCTGCTCCAGATGTGCGGAAACATTGATGACCGGCGAAAGATATTGTATGTCACCGGTGAGGAAAGTGAGCGCCAGTTGAAGCTCAGGGCGGTAAGGCTTGGAGTAGACAGTGCGGAAGTCTATGTCCTTGCCGAGACGGATATCAACTGTATTATCTCCTGTATCGATGAATTGGAGCCGGAGATTGTGATCATTGACTCTATTCAGACCATTTCCGACACAGATGTAGACTCCGCACCGGGCAGCATCAGCCAGGTGCGGGAGTGCACCATGCGGATTATGCGCATTACCAAGGAAAAGAGCCTTACTGTGTTTGTGGTTGGCCATATCAATAAAGAGGGCAGCATAGCAGGCCCCAAGGTGCTGGAACACATGGTGGACTGTGTGCTGTATTTTGAGGGAGAGAGGAGCACCAGCTTTCGGATTCTCAGGGCAGTGAAAAACCGCTTCGGCTCAACCAATGAGATAGGTGTGTTTGAAATGGAAGAGGATGGCCTCAGCTGTGTGGAAAATCCCTCAGAGGCTCTTCTCTCCGGCAGGCCGGAGAATACACCGGGTACCTGCGTAGCCTGTGTTGTAGAAGGAACACGCCCTATTCTTGCTGAGGTGCAGGCTCTTGTCAGCCCCTCCGGCTATAACGCCTCCCGGCGCAGCAACGGTATTGACTATAATCGCGTGGCAATGCTGTTGGCTGTGCTTGAAAAGAGGGGAGGGCTGCAGGTTTCCGGCTGCGATACATATATCAATGTTATCGGAGGACTGAGCCTTGACGAGCCGGCAGCGGATCTTGCGACTGTACTTGCCGTTGCCTCCAGTTTTCTTGACAGACCTCTTGGCGCCGACCTTGCTGCTATTGGAGAAATAGGATTGTCCGGAGAGATTCGCAGCGTCAGTGTTATTAATCAGCGTTTATCAGAGATCGCAAGGCTTGGTTTTAAGCGCTGCGTTATTCCGGCTCATGTGAGAGATGAAGTCAAACGGATTGAGGGCTTGCGGCTGATCCCGGTGAAAAATGTGGGAGAAGCTGTGGCGGCAGTACTGAGAAAAAATGATTGATTATGTTAAAAAACCCAATTTGCCTGATAAGGCATCAGCGGTGATTTTCGGAGAAAAATATTCTGAATTTCTTGAAAAACCCTTAAATAATCTGAATATAAACACAATAAAAGTTCCAGATAACCCCCGTGTAGATATGCGGCTTTCCGGTCATGCAGATCTGTCTGTTTTTCATTTGGGCGGCAATAAAATACTTCTTACGCCGCATCTGAAGGGGAGTGGTTTAGAAAGGGAACTGCACGAGAGGGGTTTTTCCATATCTTTTGTGGATATTTCCCAATCTGCACAATATCCTTCAGATGCCCAGCTCAATTTCTGCGTTGTGGGAAAAAATGTTTTTCTTAATCCTATTGCTGGATGTAAAGAAATAGTGAATTTTTTCACAAATAATGATGAATACAGCCTGATATTCTGCAAACAGGGGTATGCCCGATGCTGTACCTGCGTAGTGGATGAGAAAAGCGTCATTACAGCAGACAGGGGAATTGCAGCCGCTGCCAGAAAAAATGGAATTGAAGTTCTTGAAATCAGTGCCGGAAATATTATTCTTGAAGGTTTTCCATATGGATTTATCGGCGGTGCATCTTTTAAAATCGCAAGGGATGTTCTTGCATTTACGGGAACGCTGGATTTGCACCCGGATAAAGATGCAATCTTGAAATTCCTTTCAGCAAGAGAGGTACATCCGGTTTACATAACACAAAATCCTTTATTTGATGTTGGCAGCGCAATACCTGTTATGGAAAAAATGAGCAAGTGATAAACTTGCTCATTTTTATTCCTCAATATCGTTTTTGTGTTTTCTTCCAATGGGATTTGCCATTGCCGCTTCGTGCAGCGAAGCGTTATCCAGGTGCGTATAAATCTGAGTGGTATTCAGGTTGCTGTGTCCCAAAACCTCCTGTAAGGCTCTGGTGTCCACACCGTTTTTCAGCATAAGTGTGGCAGCTGTATGCCTGAGCTTATGAGGTGAATATCTGCTGGCGTCAAGCCCGGCGAGCTTAAGTTTTTTGTCCACCATTTTCTGAACGCCTCGAACGCTGATACGTCGGTTATCCCGGCTGATAAACAAGGCGTTTTTATCTTCCGGAATGATTTTTTCTTCATCACGGACGTACAAATAATCGTCAATCGCTTCCCGGCAGCCATCAGCAAAATATACCACCCGCTCTTTATTCCCTTTGCCCAGAACGCGGACATGATCTTCATATATATCTGTAACATTGAGCGATACCAGCTCAGAGACACGGAGTCCGCAGGACATGAAGAGCATGAGTATACAATAGTCCCGCAAAGCAAAGGGGCCGTCGCATGCAGCGAGGAGCCGCTCACACTCGGACTCCTCAAGATATTTTGGCAATGAAGCCTGACGCTTAGGCATGTCAAGTTCTTGACAAACGTTAAAATCCAGCAGATGGCGCTTTACAGTCAGGTAATTGAAAAAAGATTTTACTGAGGAAGTTCGCCGACAGCGGCTGGCTGCGGAAAGGGATTGACCGGAACCCTGGAATTCCGGAGAAAAAGACTGATACCGATAAAGCTCTTCAATTTTAATCGTTTTAATAAAGTCGATATCGATATCGGTTATGTCTATTTCATTAAATGGGGTTTTCGGATCAACCAGGCCTCTGCGACGCTTCAAATACCGAAACAGAATTTTCAAATCAAGATAGTACCCGGCAACGGTTTGATCGGAATGGCCGCGTATAGTCGAGTGATATTCCAGAAACTCCATTAAGATGTCCGGAGCGTCACGGATGTCATCTAAATTCATTGTATCATCTCCTAAGAGCTTTTTTAAGGTTTCAAGTTCGCTTAATTAGTATTATGCGAACCAAAACGAAAAAAGAGAATGGAACGGTTTACCCGTCCCCTACGATTTGATATGATTATAAATCTTTATGTGCATTATGTCAATAGCAAACCCACGGACTTTTGTTTCCGTGGGTTTGTTTTGCGTTTATTTTCCGGCTTTGTACTTAAAGGTGTCGATCAGCGATTCACTCGTAACTCGGATGGAATTCAGTATGGTTCCCAAAGCCGCGGCCATATCAATAAAAATCGCAAACCAAATATTGCAGTAGCCGGTCAGGCTGAGAAATATCAGGATGGCTTTTATCACAAATGCGAAGATCGCATTTTCGGCGGCAACCTCACGCATTCTGGAGCAAAGCTTCATTGCAATAGGCAGATTGCCGATGTAGTCAGGTAAAACCAGAATATCAGCAAATTTACCTTTTTTGTTTACCCTGATGTCAATGTCCGCATCGCTGTGTGAATCGATTCCGTTTGCGTAGACATACATCATGGGCGCATTTCTGCTGCTCTTAAGGTCACTTATCAATTTGAGCTTCTTTGCTGTGTCACATTCGCCGTAGAATTCGTCGAATTCAAGCTCTGCCGCTGTGCTTTCGCTCTCATCCTTTCCGTCTTCCGTAAACAGGATGCATTTTTCGATTCCGATGGACTTCATTTCCGGGACTAAATTTGCGGCTTCATCGTAGATATCATTTGAAATAGCGATTTTGCCCACATATTTGTCTGCTACCATCATATAAAACAGCTGGTTTTTATCGTGTCCTGTTTCATAAGGAACCGCTTCTCCCCTGCTGGCAAACAGCTCACGCGTTGCGAGAGTGACATGGGTACCGTTTAACTTCAAGTCAACGCCGCAGCCCGGAATATCCACAAAATCGCTTATCAGGTCAAGTTTATATTCCTGGGTGTTTGCAGCCGCGATAGCCTTGGCAATCGGTTGCTCTGAATAATAAACGGCGTGAGCGGCAAAGCTCATAAAGGTATCGGTATCCAGCATATCAGACTGCATGGAGACAAGGCGGGGACAATCATCTGCAAAAACACCGGGCTTGTCAAATACCGCAACCTTCGTATTGGCAGTCTTCTCCATGGTAGCGGCGCGGTTGAATATGACACCGTACTGAGCACCATAACACATGCCGATAATTCCGGTAAGGGGCATTGCAACGACGACAGACAAAGGCGTTGTGATAACGATGATGGTCAAAGCTCTATGAATGGATACTGCGAAGCTCAAATTGGTGAAAAGAGGAATAAGCAGAGCATATAATACTGCGATGCCAAGGGCAATTTTCAGTACAAATGATGCGGCAGACTCAACCGCAGACTCCATGACAAGAGTCCCGGCATCACCTTTTTCAATGAGCTCTGTCACCTTTTCAATGATCTCGTCGTCCTGATATCGGAGCAGCTCCTTTGCGGATTTCCTCGTGCGGTCATCAGCATAGGATATCAGCATCAGACCGATCTGATAAAACATCATCAGGGCCGCGCCTTCATGGCCAAAGCCTATGAAAAAAGAGATTGCTGTTACGAATACTATGATGATTGGAGTGGCAAAATAGTCTCTTGCTTCCACACTGTCAATGGCAGTGAAAATCACATCGTAGCCTGCAACGGCCACAGACAAAACGAGCAGCAAGATTTTTAAAAATGAAGGCATCGTTATGATGAGTGATACTGCGAATATAAGCGAAGCAACTATCAGCCTTATGACGATCACCCCGTCAAGAACGCTGGACTTTTTACTGCTCACGGTGGGAGCTTCGTTTGGCTTTTCGGAATGTTTGCCCATTTTGCCACCTCCAATGTTATGTCTTTTCTTTTTGTTTATGAGGCTTATGCTTTGCCGTCGCAGCCAAGCACGTCAACAATCTTATGAGCGACCATTTCCTTTATTGCAGCTCTTGCGGGCTTAAGATACTGGCGCGGATCAAAGTGATCGGGATGATCGTTAAAGTACTTGCGAATTGTTGCGGTCATTGCAAGACGAAGATCGGAATCGATGTTGATCTTGCAGACTGCCATGGAGGCAGCCTTTCTGAGCTGATCCTCAGGGACACCGATTGCACCGGGCATGTTGCCGCCGTTCTCGTTGATGATTTTCACAAACTCCTGAGGGACGGAGGAAGAACCATGCAGGACAATGGGGAAACCGGGCAGACGAGCTGCTACGTCTTCAAGAATATCAAATCTGAGCTGGGGCTTGGTACCGGGCTTAAACTTGTATGCGCCGTGGCTGGTGCCAATGGCAATAGCCAGAGAGTCGCAGCCGGTGCATTCTACGAACTCCTGCACGTCTTGGGGACGGGTGTAGGAGGAATTCTCAGCGGAGACGTTTACTTCATCTTCAACGCCAGAGAGAGTGCCAAGCTCGGCCTCTACCACGACACCGTGATCGTGCGCATATTCGACAACCTGGCGGGTGATGGCGATGTTTTCCTCAAGGGGCTTAGAGGATGCGTCTATCATAACGGAGGTAAAACCACCGTCGATGCAGCTCTTGCAGGTCTCAAAGCTGTCGCCATGGTCGAGATGCAGAGCAATGGGCAGGCCGGTCTCTATTACAGCAGCTTCAACCAGCTTGATAAGATAAGTATGATTTGCATAAGCACGGGCACCCTTGGACACCTGAAGGATCAGCGGAGCATTGAGATCTTTTGCAGCTTCGGTTATTCCCTGCACGATCTCCATATTGTTAACGTTGAAAGCGCCTATTGCATATCCACCGTTATAGGCTTTTGCAAACATTTCTTTTGTTGTTACCAGAGGCATAATAAGATTACTCCCTTACAAAATTCTGCAAATTTGGTTATTTAGCATATTTACAAATTCACATTTATATTATATCCTCAAACTGTTGTATAATCAAGAAGTACATGAAAGAAAAGGGCCAATTTTTTCTTAATAATTTTTATGGAGGCAGATTTAAACATGAGAGAGAAACTTGTAGGATCCTGTATTTTCGGTCAGTCCGGCGGCCCCACAGCTGTCATCAACGCAAGCGCATACGGCGTTATCAGAGCTGCACTTGACGCAGAGGAGATAACCAAGGTATACGGTGCGGCTCACGGTATCAAGGGTGTACTGGAAGACAAGCTCTATATTATGGACGAGGAAGACCCCGCTGAGCTGGAGCTGCTGCTCCATACTCCCTCTTCCGAGCTGGGATCATGCCGCTATAAGATAGCAGATCCTGATGCGGATGACACAGATTATAAGCGTATTCTTGAAATATTCAAAAAATACAATGTCAGATATTTCTTCTATAATGGCGGCAATGACTCTATGGATACCTGCAACAAGATCAGCCGTTATATGGAATCTGTAGGCTATGAGTGCCGCGTTATGGGCGTTCCCAAGACCATTGATAACGACCTCTTCGGCACTGATCACTGCCCCGGCTTTGCCAGCGCTGCAAAATACATTGCCACCTCCTGCATGGAGATTAACAAGGACGCAAGAGTTTACGACAGCGGTATGATCACCATCGTTGAAATCATGGGCCGTCACGCAGGCTGGCTTGCAGCAAGCGCGGCACTGGCCACCGAGTTCGGCTCCGGCCCGGACCTGATCTACCTGCCTGAGTGCGACTTTGACCTGGACAAGTTCTTTTCCGATGTGGAAGCTGTCTATGCAAAGAACGGAAAAGTTCTGGTTGCCGTATCTGAGGGCATCCATTATGCCGACGGCATCTTTGTATCTGAGGCAAAGACCTCCGCGACCGACGGCTTTGGCCATGCACAGCTTGGCGGTCTCGCAAGCCTGCTGGCAGAGCTTGTCAAACAGCGCACCGGCGCAAAGGTACGCGGCATAGAGCTGAGCCTTCTGCAGCGCTGCGGTGCCCATCTGGCCTCCGCAACCGACGTGAATGAAGCCTTTACCGCAGGCAAAACTGCAGTTGAAGAGGCTGTAAAGGGCACTACCGGCAAGATGGTAGCTTTCAAGCGTGTTTATGTGGACGGAAAGTACACCTGTGAGATGGAGCTTCTCCCCCTCTCCTCCGTGGCAAACTACGAGAAAAAAGTTCCGCTGGAGTGGATTAATGAGGAGCACAACGGTTTGAAGCACGAGTTTATTGACTATGTCCTGCCGCTGATTCAGGGGGAGCCCAAGCTGCCGCTGGAGAATTCACTTCCCCGCTATGCAAGACTGAAAAAAGTGCTTGCCAAATAAACAGAAATAAGGAATCCGGCTGAATAAAATGAACTGCATCCCATTTGTTAGACAGTATGATATACTAACTAACAAGTGGGGTGTTTTGCTATGCCAAAAGGAGTACCAAACAAACGATATACGCCGGACTTTAAGAAGATGGTTGTAGACGAGAAGGGCATCCGGCGGAGTATGAGCCGGAAAGGAAATTGGCTGGACAATGCTGTAATAGAAGATTTCTTTGGTCTGCTCAAGTGTGAACATATAATTACGATGTCAATAAATTTTCAGACGCCGAAAAGCTCGACGTCTGAAACTGTTTATAAGTTTCTTATCTGATTTTGAATGAGCATACCAACCGTGTCAGCCAGCTTATCCATGGACTGTATTCTTGCAAAATCCCGGCCATAAACCTGCTTTGCGGAAGCGACATCCTCGTCAACTCCGGTAAAAACGCAGATGACGGATATGCCCTCTGCCCGGGCCTTGCGCACCTCATAGGCGGTATCTGTGATACCGGCCTGAGACTCATAGGAAATCAGCTCGTTATCGCCTTTGCCGTGTATTTTACAGATGTCGTTTGGCTTTACGTCAGAAAGCACGATGAGTATACGGTGTTCGTAACGCTCCTGATTGAGCAGATAACGGGCAGCACGGATGGCAAGCCCGTCCCGATTGCAGCCGTTGGACACATACTCAAAGATTCTGTCGTTGCATTTGGTCTCGTTATAATCCCGGTAAATACGAAGAATGGTATAGCCTGTCATGGAACAGAAAGACATGACCCGGCAGGGGATGCCGCATCGGGTCAGGCTTTCTGCGATCATGTAGCCCTGGCTTGAAACGGTCTCCTGGCGGTGTTTTTGAGAAGTAGAGGCATCCAGAAGAATATCCACGCTCAGATCTTCCATATTATCTTGCTCGTTTTTGATAAAGACCTTATCGTCGTTCAGATAAAGAGCACGCCACACAGTTCCTCCGTTGATCCTTCCGGAGTTAGACTTTATGGGAGCGGGCTGAAGATGAAGCAGAATGGAGTTTTGTATTTTTGCGGTGAGCTTTGCGATGGAAGTCCGGTTTTGCGCCAGGTTTGCCTGATAAAAATCCCGGTTTTTTTGTATCTGTACAGCCTCTTTGGTCTTTTGCAGCGCTTCAAAACCGTTTTGAATCTTCCCTTTTACCGATTCCCCCTTGGTAAAATGCAGGTGACATTCACTGTGGTTCCCGGAACAGAGGTTTCTTTCGAGTTCAGTCATTTTTTGGGAAGTAAAGATGGGCTTCCCATACTTTGTAGTCATGAACTGCCGTAGCTCCGCTTCCGTCATCTTGGTGAGAGGGGCATGAATGTCCTGCTTTTGCGCGGTGGCAGAGCCTCCATATACGTTCTCTGGATGGTCAGCAAAGCCGATACCGAACTTGCGGTAGCGCACTACTGCATTGCTTTTTTTATTTCGTAATCCCGGAGGAAGCGGTATTTTATGTTCTTTTCGCTTTTCTTCCGTCCTGATCTGGAACCAACGTTCAAAGAGCTTTTGGGTACGGGCAATGATCTCTTCGGTGCTTATCTCCGGAGGAAACTCCAGTTCATCCAAGAGCTTTACACTGTATTTGTCTATCTTTACTTCCCTGCCCAACACTCTTGAATAATGGGCATAGGCCAGAGCATCGTAGAGATGAAGATCATCCGGTGCTTTATATTCGGCCACAAAACGCTGGGCATAGTTTTTCCTGAGATAATTCAAAACCGGACGGTCAGCCACTTCCCTGCCGTACACGCAGTTTTCAAGCCCCAGCCACAAAAGTCCCTCGTATATATCGGAGTCCTCATACTGCTGGAATGAGAGAAAGACCTTTTCGAGTTGGGGATAGTCGTAATGCCTACGGACTGCCCCGATGATCGTATTCCAGTACAGATCGGCCTGCGCATTCTTATCATAGGCTTTGAAATCCGGGGAAAAATCATGATCCCGTGCGGCGTTCCATATGATGTTGACCGCCCGCTTTTTTTGCAGTTCAGATACTTCGTCCATCACTTTGTAAATATGTCCGCAGCGGTCAGATCCGGCTGAATACGGGCAGAAATAACGTCTGAAACCAACTGACGCTCAAAGTCATCAAAAGACTTGTTTATGATACCAAGCTCAAGAGCCTGACCAGCGGTGAGCCCGTTTTTAATTAGCAGTACCGACGCAAGCAGACCGCGCAGGTCAAGGGGTTTCGTCGATATTTCGGAGCTGTCGCATTTACTGCGTATCTCATGAAAAAGGCCGGAAAACTGAACAGCATATTTATCCGTCAGATCCGGGAACTGGGTAAGCAGCAGCTTTTTCAGGTTTTCCTCAGTTATAATGGGCATGTTGATGACCATAAAACGGGAGGCTAACGCTTCATTTATCTCACGGGTGCCCGCATAGCCGTAGTTCATCGTGGCAATAAAGCGGGTGCACGGAGCAAGGCGGATGCGCTCATAGCCGGGTACCTCGATAATCCGACGGAAATCCAGCGTTGCGTGCAGCACGGCAAGAGACTCGTTTTTGGCCATATTTATCTCGTCCAGAACACCGAATCCGCCGTACTCGGCACACTGGTATATAGGACCATGGCGCAGGGAAACCTCTCCGTTTTTAAAAGTGTCCGTGCCGACAAGAGAGGCGGCGTCCGTATTCAGATAGAAGGAAATGTCCCACTCCGGTCTGCCGAACACAGCGGCTAGATTTTCTGCCAGAACGTTCTTACCCGTTGCCTTGGGACCTACGAGAAGCAGGTTTTCCCCGGAAAGCAGTGCAGTAAGTGCCTTTTCCCATACGTCTTTTCCGTAATAGTGATATTTTGGGATGGGAACACGTCCGACGGTTTCTGCATCAGTCGGATACTCAGCCCTAAAATCTCTGATTCTTTCGATAATGCCGGGGTTTATCCCTTCCTGCCTCAAAAAGTTAAGCATTGTTTTCCTCCGTAAAAATTAGGATTTGGGAACGTATTCAGAGACAGGACGGAATACAAGTGAGCTGTAATCCAGTTCTGTATCCATCGAACCTCCTGAGTGTTTGTTTTCAAAATGCCACCACTCAGTCTGAATGATGTCAAAGCCGGCAGACTGCATCACAGAAGTCATATACTCCACATTTTTTCTTGCCTCTTCTGTCCATGTGCTGCTGTTTGTCCGCGCTGAATCCATGGAAAAAGTGTGCATGGGGGTCGGCATCTCGAGCTCCTCCCCAGTTGCAAGATCGATGAGGGACATATCCACCGCTCGTCCAAGCTGGTGCCATGAATTGTTTTCATAGGGGTTTCCGATGAACCTTGAATCCTGAACAATATTGTACAGCTTATATTGGGCGGATTTTGGCCTGTATGCGTCGTAAATCTTGATGGTATATCCATCCTCGCGGAACTGGTTGTAGGCGTTCATCAGCATCTCTGCGGTTTTTTCCTCCAGCAGTGGGATAGCCGGATACATGGCTTCACCGGTTATATTGTTGGGAGAAGCAAACAGCATATCAAATTCCGCTCCGGGCATAAATACTCTCAGGTCGACAGCACCTTCAAGATCAACAAACATGGTCTCTGAAGAAAGATAATTCACCGAGCAATAGACTATCCCGTCGTTCGGCAAACGGCAGAGATAGAAATCTCCGTCCCGCCCTAAAACAGTTACCTGGGTTCCCATTACGATCTGATATAGTATGGTGCATGTAGTGCTGGGCTCTGACCGGCAGTTCAAAACGGTTGCGGTACAATTGTAGACAGGCTCTCCGTCGATGGGGACAAAAGTCTCTTTTTCGGTTTTGCTTTTGAGAAATTCTTCAGCGCGCTGCGCCTCAAGCTCAGGGTCTTCGGCTTCAAGATACCATGTATCGCACCAGGCCTGCTCTCCGCTTTCGAGTTCAACAAGCATGAATTCGCCTTGATCGTCAATACAAGTTACTTTGGCACCCGCGCTCAGGGAACCAAGTATGTTTACCTGCTCCGTTTTAGGCGCTGAACGGTACGAAGTTCCTTCCATTTTGACAATGTAGACATTCGGAGTCTCCTCAGATACCGTCTGGGATGATATTTCTATGGCAGGAGTTTCGTCAGGTTCGGCTGTTGTTTGCTCCGCATCAAAAGTGGGCAGAGGAGCCAAATTATTGACAACGTCCGACAAAGCATTTAAGCTGCATCCGCTGAGAAAAGAAATTAAAAAAATAAAGGCGACAGTGAATAATGTTTTCCTTTTCATCGTATATAACACCATTTTTTCCCGTCCTGATAGGACAGCATGAACATATCTATGATCTGGCCTTTTTCTTTATATGCCATTTCAATTTCCGTGTCAAAAATATAGGGCTCTCCGTCTATGTCGATTTCAACCCAGCCATGTCTGCTTTGCTCAATCCCAATATAGCCGCTGTATATCGTCGCGTCGAAACCAAGTGCCCTTGCAAGCTGATAGAATGTTGCCGCGTAGCAATAGCAGTTTCCGTATCCCGTGGTGAGCATGGTATAGGCCTCTTCATTGGCCCATGAGGTATCCCGAAAAGTGTAATAATTTCGTTTCAAATAAGTAAAGCTTTCCACAGTATAATCATATGCTGCTTCAAGCATTTCCAGCGGTTCCATGGAATCATCAATAATCTCTGACAGGACACCTTGCACCAGTTCGTCAAGTTCCGGCATACCGCAGGTGTAACGTCCGTTTTCGTCAAAGGAAAAGCCGCCTACTGAAGTTCTTCTGACAACATAGCCTTTTTCTGAGATGTAATACAGCTCTGTCCCGGCAAGGAAAAATCCACTGTCATACTTCTCAATGGGGGCGTTGGTCAGCCATATTTCCGTCCCGCTACCCTGAGAATAGCTGTGATCTACGACTGCCTCCGCAATCTCATAATAATACCTGTTATATGATGGAACATCAAGAACAAAACCGAAAATTTCTTCCCGACCGCTGCTGTCAGCAATTCTGCCGAGTATCCGGTTCATCATAATTGCGGTATCGAGCCTTGTCAGTGTTTCGTCCGGTTCGGCTTTTACATCGCTGCCGCTTTCAATCCAACCGTATGCTGCGGCGGTGCAAAAGACTCCATAGTCCGGATCACTCTTATCCATGTCCGAAAATTCAAACTTCTCCGGCAAGGAAGGAAAAAATGCTGAAAGCATTTTCAGCAGCTCACGGCGAGTTACAGGCTCATCAGGGTGAAAACGGCTGCCTTCCACCACATGCAGTTCTTTCAGTGCGGCAGTCGCTTTATAGTATGGAGCATCAGTCGTAACATCAATAAAATTCTCGCTGCCCGTGACTTCGACAGACAGCAAAGAGTAGAGCATCTGAGCTACGTCACTTCTGACCATAGGCGCGTTTGGCCTGAAGAATCCGTACTTGTCGGGAAACATGTAGGGCACATGCTCCTCACAGTTCAATGCGACAGAATACACTGCTGAATAATATGTATCCTCATACAGCGTAATGCTGTCACGAGACTCCATGTTTCCCCATTCGTCTTCCCAGCCGACAAAAGTATAACCTTCTACAAGAGCAGGAGGATCAAGAGAAACCTCACTGCCCTTAAGGACTTTGACACTGTTTACCGAATCTGGAGTATAAAAATATACCGAAGCTGTGCCCCAAATAAGTACCGCGGCACTAATAGCAGCAATCAGGATGAGGACAGCCGCTATAACTGCGATTAGAATTTTTGTTTTACGATTAAGAGTTTTCAATTTAAGCGCTTTCATAAAACGTTCTGTATGATTTCTGAACTATTTTCCTTGTATGTATACACAGTAAATCCATCGTAGTGCAGCTCACCATCTTCACCGGGGCCAAGGCAGCTTTCGGCATAGCTGGAGTCAGAGGGCTCGCCAATGGCATCGTATAACTTTGAGACATCCTCGCCGATAAGATCCTCAGCGATCTCTTTATTTTCATTTTCCACAGGAGCACTGCTTTCAGAAGGCTCTTCCCCTGATTCGTCGTTTTCAACCTCAACCTGGCTGTTGGTACCGGGCAGTACGGACTCCATGTCTTCCGGTTTTTTCTCTTCAGCACCGCATGCACACAGGCTGAAAAGCATCACAAGTACAAAAAAGATGGAAAAGAAACGTTTGCTTTTTTTCATAATCTATACCTCGCTGATTTTTACTTTATTTCTGTATCGTATAAGGTCAGAAGTTCACCTGAATAAAGGACAATTTCCAGTGAATCGTCCGGTTCAGCCGAAAGCCATGCGGAAAAAGCCAGGCTACCGTCATTTGACCCGCGCAAAACACAGGCCTCATAAGCGGTGCCGTTTTGCAGAACATAGACCGCGGAGCCGGGATCCATAAGTGCCTTTGAGATCTCGCCTGTAAGCTGGTATAAGTCACTTGTCTCATTCTTGGGCGGTACGACAGACACAGCAATACGCTGTTCACCTTCAGCCTCTGCACTAATATGACGTGCGGGAGAAGCAAAGACCGGTGTTTTTGTTATGAGCTGTTCAAGATTTCTCTCTACAAGCTCTATAATCACAGTATCTGCCCCAAGTGTATCTATCTGCGTGAGATCGTATGCCGATGCTCTTGAAAACAGGGCTGCACCAAAATGCTCAGCAAGATAGGGATAAAGCGAGATGCCAAAAGAATCTCTCCAGCACAGCAGAACACCCTCCCCATTCTCACAGCTTGTGTCGATGGTTATGGCATTTCCGCCATTGGGGTCGCTTTCGCACTGGTAACTGAAACCGCATGTGTACTGCGGATCGGGCTCTGTCATGGTTCCGGATGGATACAACATTTCATACAGGTCACCGGAGTGGCTGACAGTGGAGGAAAAGCTATCGGAATAATAATCACTTTCCATGCCAAGGCCGGACAGAATAGTATCCGCCGCCAGGGCCGCCCCCTTTGCGTTCCAATGGGAGTCGGTCGAGAAATAAAGCACATCTTTTTTATCCTGAAAAACGGAAAAGAGGTCAATGTAATTCACGCCGTATTTTTCAAGATATAGGGGAAGCTTTGCCGCATTGGACTCGTCATGCTCATATGGATAATACGTAGGCATGTTTTCGGGATACAGGCTGTTTTTATTCGGCGCAACAGCAAACGCAAACCGGACACCCTGATTATTGGCGTACTCCTGCATCAGCGAGAGGTTTCTTGCCGCGTATTCCAGCTCCGCCTCATCCATTCCTATACCCATATAGTCGTCAAGCGTTTCGCTGTAATAGAGCCAGCTGTTGCTGCCAAGCACAACCTGCTCCTCAACAGAACTGAAAAAGACATTTGCGTTTATCCATGACCATGCCGTTACCATCTCCTGACGAAGAGCAAAGCGGTCAGCAATGTAATCCGAGAAATCAGATAAGACCTCAAAATTAAGTGAACCGTCCCGATCTGTAAGGCTTGGCTTGGTAGCAAGAACCTCATTCGCAGCGGCACGGCTTTCACCGAAAATCAGCATACCGACGCTGGGAATAAGGCAGAGTATGAGAAACAGAACAATAAACAGAAGATCAATATATCTTTTTTTCATTTTGCACCCCCTCAGAACTGGAAATAAATAAAGGGGTTGAAGCCGCCCCGGGACAGGCTCAAAGCGGACAAGATCAGTAGCACCAGACACAGCAGATTATAAAGCCCCAGAAAGAGGGACGGATATCGCTTTTCCAGGCTCTCCCCTGCATCAAAGACTTTGCTGTCCATGCCTCCTGCGGCAAATATAGCAATTATGATGACGAAAACAGCGGCAGGGGTAAGAAGACTATGGAGCAGGCAGCTCCCTTCGATAGAGGTTGATCCAGCGAACATTGAAGAGATAAACAGCCCTGCATCGCGAAGGCTGTCCGCCCGAAAAACAACAAAGAGAAGCATGACCGCGAGGAGCGTATATATGCGGCTGATAAGGTGCCCTGCCCAGGAACGCTTCAGCTTCTCGACCGGTATGATGCCGATGTCCTCCAAACTGGACAGTAAGCCATGACATACACCCCAGACCACAAAAGTCCAGTTTGCGCCGTGCCAGATTCCGGTGCAGAAAAAAACGAGCATCCGATTTAAAGCTGTGCGAAAACGCCCTTTCCTGTTTCCACCCAGCGGGATGTACAGATATTCCCGAAACCAGGAGGAAAGCGATACATGCCATCTTCGCCAGAAATCACGGATAGAATTTGCAGCATAGGGATGTTTGAAGTTTTCAAGAATTGTAAAGCCAAACATATGGCCCATACCGATGGCCATGTCGCTGTATCCGCTGAAGTCATAATATATCTGGAGCGTATAACAAATTCCACCAAGCCACATCAGCCGCCAGTCGGCGCTTCCTGAAAGGCCGTGCAGATAGTCATTGAAAACGGCGTCTGCAATATATCCGACGGCATTTGATATCAGAATCTTTTTTGAAAGGCCGATAATAAAGCGCCGTATGCCTGCTGCGGTCTCCTCTGCAGAGCATATGCGGCTGTCTATCTGTTCCGATATATCATGGTACTTTACTATGGGGCCAGCTATGAGCTGGGGGAAAAAGGATATGTACAGAAGCAGCTTCAAAAGGTTCCTTGTTCCTGATTTCGGGTCCCGGTATACATCTATTACATAAGAAAGACCCTGAAAAGTGTAAAAGGAAATTCCGATGGGCAGGATAATCCCCTTTTCGGCTATATCTGTATGAAATGCCAGGTTAAGGTTTTCAATGATAAAATCTGTGTATTTAAAAAGACACAGGATGCCTATATTCAGGATGACAGATAAAGCCACAAAGAGCCTTCGGTGAGACTTTGTGGATGTGAGTAAAACGCCTGACAGATAGTTTATCAGTACAGACAGAAGAAAAAGCGGAACATAATCAAGCTGACCAAATGCATAAAACACAAGGCTCGAGAGTGCCAGTAAAATATTTCTGACCTTCAAGCTTGGAATCAGGCGGTAGAGGATAAAGACCACAGGCAGAAAGACAAAAAGAAAAATGGCTGAACTGAATATCAAGTGAATCCATCCCTGAAAAATATTAATCACGTTATTTTACCACTATCTTCTATGTTTTGTCACTATATTTTTGATTTTTCCTCCCGTTGAAAAAGCATGGCTAATAAAGTATAATGATGAAAAAAAGCAGGGAATGTGCATATGAGCAGGCATTATCTGAAAAACAACTATATTTCTGTGGAAAAAGACGGAAATTTTTCCTATGGAGGCAATCAGACCTGGTCGGAAAACCCGGTCATAAAAAAATGCGGCTGCGGGGTTATCGGAAGTCTTGATGTGCTGATATACCTTGGCAGACACCACTGCACCTTCTCAAAGCTTCCGTCTGAGGGGGCGATTGCCCTTAGTGAGTATGATCGGCTTTGCACAGGACTGAGTAAAAGATATATTCCTCTGCTGCCGCCCTTTGGAACAAACGGTGTGGCTCTGGCCTGCGGACTGAATCTTATCTTCCGAAAATACCGTATGCCTTTCCATGCATCATGGCGGATATCTGAGAAGTGCCTGTTTGGCACAGTTGAGACTATGCTGGATCAGGATATTCCCGCAATCATATCCATCGGGGCAAACTTCCCACTTGTGTGGCAGAAAAATCGGGTCACCTTCTACAGAAAGGACGGCATGGGCATTATGCGCAAGGCCGCTTCTGCCAAGGCACACTATGTCACTGTGACCGGAAGTAACGAAGATTGGCTGCAAATATCCTCCTGGGGCCGGGAGTATTACATAAACAAAGCCGAATATATGCAATATGTAAAAAAGCACAGCAGCAGTATCATAAGCAACGTGCTGTACGTGGATCGGGTGCGGTAGAAAAATGTGGGGATTTGAAACCAAGGCAGACCAGCGTGCTTATGTCCGGGGGCTGAGAAAAGGGATGACAGAAGAAGAGCGGGCGGAAAAAAGCCGTCTGCTTTGCATGAATCTGCTGTGTCTTCCCGAGCTGAAAAAAGCAGAAATTATTCTCTCCTACATGCCCCTGCCGGAGGAGGCAAATATTGAAGCGGTAAACCGGAGCCTGCGTCGGAGGGGAAAATGCGTCTGTTTTCCCCTTACCCAGGAAACCGGCGTGATGGGGGCTTATGAACCCGGGAGCGGGGATGGATTTGAGATCAAACACTACGGCATTCGGGAGCCGGTACTTCCCGGTTCCCGGGAAATACTGCCGGAGGAGATCGACCTGGTTCTCGTGCCCTGTGTGGCCTTTGACGATGATCTCATGCGCCTTGGACAGGGAGCGGGCTATTATGACCGCTACCTCCCCCGCTGCAAAAAAGCCGTAAAAATTGCCGCTGCCTTTGAAACGCAGCGGCTTGAGAGAGTGATATGCAATGAACAGGACATCCCCATGGATGTGGCTGTAACGGAAAAAGGGGTATATCGCCGATAAACTCATTCGTATATCTGCGGTTCCGATTTCAGCTGTTTTTTCTTTTTGCTGATCCTCCAGAAACCGAAGCCGCACAAAATCGCAAGCAGAAGATTGACGAAACCCACCAGACTGATCTGGTTCTACCGGACGGCGAAGAGATACAAGTTATAAAGGGGAAAATACAGATTCAGTGCGCTGACCGCGCCGACGCATATCAGAATCCGGTTCAGATGCCGGATTCGGGAACTGTTGTCAGAAAACAGTTTAAACTCGCCGTCTGCGGTGCTTTTGCGGAAATACACCCATCTGCCGAAAGAACCCACCTGCCGGGCGCCGGTGTCTTCAATGAATTTGATATACAGTAGTTGCTTGCACGGTACATTGCCGCACAGCAAATTCTGTTTTTATTCTCTGTTCCGAGCAGTGGTCACTGTTTTTTTAGCGGATCTGAGGGAACGGAATGAATTCCGGGGCCGGATCGCTGTGCTCGCCGATGAATTTTTCCATCCACACCATATCATACCACCGGTTGAATTTATAGCCGCAGCGGTGAAACTGACCGATCAGCTCATAGCCAAGCCTGTGATGAAAGGCCACGCTGTCCTTTGTAAGATATTCATCTTCTGTCTCCGGGTAGGCGATGCAGGCATAAAGGTTCAGAATATTCTGTTTTTTAAGCCTTGCTTCAAGTTCTTCATAGAGCCTCTTCCCTATTCCGTGACGCTTCCTGTCCATAGAAACATAAATTGAGGTCTCAACCGCCCAGTCATAGGCGGCACGTTCTTTGAACACACCTGCGTAGGCATATCCCACCGGTTTCCCGTCCATCTCCGCTACAATATAGGGATATTTTTCAAGAGTTGCGGAGATTCTTCTTTTAAATTCCTCTGTTGTCGGCACATCATATTCAAAGGTTATTGCGGTGCTTTTGACATAGGGTGCGTATATGCCAAGCAGCGCCTCAGCGTCATCGGTATTTGCCGTGCGGAGTGTGATATCGTACATTGGTTCCCCTTCATATACAAAAAATTTATCTAAGTTTAATGCGGCTATATTCTGTTGTCAAGAAAAATCATATGGTTCCTCGGTTTTCACGGAAAAGCAGCCACCATCATAATATGGTCTGAGGGAGACCTCAATCAGACACTGGAGGAATTACCTTGGACAATAACAAAAATGATTACAGATATGGGACTTTGCCTGGAGCGACAGCGCCGCTGGCAATGGCGTACACTCCCCTGCAGAAGTCCGTTGACCCTGCTTACGAAAGCAACGAAGCTCTGTCCCGCGGCACCCTTTTCCCGGGACTGGATCTGCCTTTTATGAACATCATAAATAAAAATGTTGCAGTTACGCCTCTCACAGAGCTGATGGCTATCGATTTTGTTGCCCATGAACTGGGGCTTTATCTGGACACGCACAAAGACGATAAACAGGCTTTTGATATGTATCAGACCTTCCTTGCCCTCGCGGAGGAAGCCCATGCCAGATATGTAAAGAAATTCGGCCCTGTCTTGAAGCGCGATATGCTGGGCGCAGAGAGCTACACATGGCTGGATAACCCCTGGCCTTGGGACTATCAGCCGAAAATGGAGGTGTAAGCGATGTTTGTTTATGAAAAAAGACTTCAGTATCCTGTAAAAATAAAAAACACAAATCCGGCGCTTGCAAAGTTCATCATAACTCAATATGGAGGTCCTGATGGTGAGCTTGGCGCATCCCTGCGCTATTTGAGCCAACGCTATGCCATGCCCTACCCGGAGCTTAAGGGCTTACTGACCGATATAGGTACCGAGGAACTGGGGCATCTTGAGATGATTGGAGCAATAGTACACCAGCTCACGAGAGATCTCAGCATAGAGGAAATTAAGAAAGCTGGATTTGATACCTATTTTGTGGATCATACCACCGGCGTTTATCCCACGGCTGCCTCCGGCTTCCCGTGGAATGCTGCGAGCATGGCCGTAAAGGGTGACGTTATAACCGATCTGTCTGAGGATATGGCGGCAGAGCAGAAAGCCAGAACTACTTATGACAACATCCTTCGGCTCAGTGATGATCCGGATGTAAACGACGTAATCCGTTTTCTGCGTGAGAGAGAAGTAGTCCATTATCAACGGTTTGGTGAGGGGCTAAGAAGAGCGATAGAGAAGATGGATCAGAAGAATTTCTATGCGGTCAATCCTGCGTTTGACCATGGTGAAAAGGGATAAAAGCATAAAAGGATAAGAGATGTCATCCTGAATCCGAAGGTTCCTCAGGATGACATTTTTATTTCGCGATGGATACGTCAAACTATGGATGAGCCGCTTTTTCCGCGCGTCAGCATAGTATCCCGCCGCATGAATACCCCCATACAGCGCGAATTTGGGGGAGCAGGACATCCATTGACCAGCTCTTTTCGCTGTTTATCCTGCTGTTGGGGTCGTTAACCGTCACCAATCCCTCGCTGTCTATGCCGGTCAAGACGATAAAGTGACCGGTATATGTAAAATCTCCGGGCCACATGGAGCAGATCAGCGCTTTGCCGCTCATAAGCGCGTTGGTGATATAGTCATAGCTTGCCTCTCCAGCCTCCGCCGCAAGTCCGTAGCTCTCCGCGCCGCTGGTCATCAGTTCCCACGACGTTCCCTCCCCCGGCACATAGTAGCCCATCTGTTCGGAATATTTCGCGACTTCATAGGGATTTGCCTGTGTATTTCCTGTCAGACCACAGACTACCATGGAAAGGCAGGTTGGCCCGCAGGCGTTCACAGCAAAAAAGTTGCCGCCATAGTTTTTATAGCCCCACCGCTCATCCCATTGAAGAAACAGCGGGATCGTCCCTTTGCTCACCTCCTCCGATATGTCCATGTCAAATGTACGGTTTTTCTTCCAGGGATAAGCATTCACAAAATCCGCCGTTTCCGGGTATTTTTCTTTCAGAGCAAGCAGCGTGTCCGGTATTTCCATCTGCTTTTTTACTGC
>CAZESU010000003.1:0-43526 GCA_964515275.1 uncultured Oscillospiraceae bacterium | reverse complement strand
CGCTGCCATATACGGTAGGCGGTTTGGCCACTTTCCCGTAAGGGGGTGGTGCTATTTTCTTATGAATTCAAATGACTATATTTAAAGAATCTTATCGGCAAGAAATGCTTTAATTGCAGTATTTGCAATGATTCTTGTTGACGCCAAATCGAATCCACCTCCAACTACTGCGCCTAAAACTGGAACCATCTTTCCGAGATTGACGATGCCTTTTTCTCCAAATTTTGTGACGAATCGCATACCAAGTTTTTTATTAATGGTACGGATAACTTCAATCGGAACTTTACCAACAAGTATTTTGCCGCCTTTGTTAGCGAATTTTACACCTGCTTGTTTTAAAACATCCGACACCCCAGTTCCTGTAAGACATGCATAGCAGAGCATTTTAACTTCGTCATGCGACGGATTATAACCGCCCATTACAGCGATAGCGGCAATCATTTGTAATTGTAGATACCATACAGATGTAAGATTTGCTGGAATTGCTATTGGAAGGGTTAAAAGTCCTCCAAAACTTGTAATGACTCCAGATGTTGTGCATTTAATAATCTGAGCATTTGCGAGTTTTTTGGCAGCTATTTTTGGATTATCTCCATATTTTCCAAGGTAGTCATTGGCAAGCTGCCAGCATCCCGAAGTACCGGAAATTCCTCCAACTGCTTTATCGTACACCCAATCGAGAGCATCAAGAAGCTTGTCTGGATTTAATATCTCTTTTACATCCTTTTCAGACGCCATTATTATCAATCCCCCAAGGTCTGCTTGTTATATTGTCTTCAGCAGCATATGATTCATCGTTCGGATCATATTCATTTTCTTCGATAAGTTCGTAGTAATAATTGCATTTTTTGCAAATGAACCAGTTGTTATCGAGTTTCATCTTTTTGCCGCAATAAGGACATTCCATATTTCATCACTCCCTTTCGCGCCATACTATACCACAAATCTTGCATATCTGCAATCTTAGCCGCTTCCATGATCTCAGGCACAGCTGTGCAAGTTTGCTTTTGAATAATGGGTTTACTTTAAAAGATGTTCAGGAATATATGGGTCACGCCGATATTCAGATGACAGCAAATATTTATGGGCATCTGGATACACAAAGAAAACAGCTGCTCACAGAAAAAATGGCGGCAAGTCTTTCCTGATCCTATTAAAGAAAGGCGTTAGAAAAATGTTAGAAGCCGCCCCTTTGACGGAAACTGGCGACAGATGTCAAAAAAGAAAGTCCTTCAAAAAGTACCGAAAAAGCAAAAACAGACCCCAAATCTTACGATTTGAGGTCTGTATGTGGTGCGCGAAGCGGGACTGCGTCAGAATGACCGAATGTGACTTCCCGCGCCGCTTCCGGCGCGGCTTCGTCGGCTTCGCTCATTCTTCCTTTTCCCATGGAAGCCTTCGGCTTCCATGGGAGCCCTTTTACCGGCTTCAAGCCGAGTCGCCCCGGACATAAAAAAATACGGCAGCCCCATACAGGGCCGCCGTATTTTTGGTGCGCGAGGCGGGACTTGAACCCGCACGCCCGGAGTGAGCACTAGAACCTGAATCGCCCAAGAGGGAAAATCGGAGTTGCAAGCTTTCAAAAGAGTATTACCTCGTCCCTTGAAATCCAAGGCAATTCAATGACTTCTACTGTGTTCGACATAGCAAAACAAAGACCTATTTTATTCGATTCTATGAAAATGTTAGAAATGTGTTAGAAACGCCTGCTCTGTCAGGTCAACACTTTATATAGATGACAGTGACCGCTTCCCTTCTCCCCCACTTAACCGAGTAGGGAGAAGTTCAACATATCCGACCACAATTTCATACTACAATCCAGGGTTGCTTGCTACAGCAAGGAGCTCTGGATTGTTATGCCCAAAGCCGCCCTGATCACAAACTTGTGCTCGGAGCGGCTTTTGCGTCTCACGATGAAACGGATTTTTATCAGCGAGCAAGATGGACGCAAAAGAGAAAATGCGAGAGTTAATTTGGACAAATTATAAATATTACGCGCTTCCTCTTGACAAAATCGTGTTTTTATGTAAAATAGAGCCATCGATTACTGCCAAGAGGAGTATACGCCATGAAATTTAACGCTGGAACCTTCGGAGACATCGAGATCAACATGGACATCGTGATTAGCGCGCTCAGAGCCATTGAAAAGGCCGTTTCTGAGGATGTCCCAAATGAGTTGCGGGAAAACAACCTTGAAACGAACAATCGAATTGGAGGACTTCGCGGCGATTGGATCAACCAAAATCTCCGCCAGTTCACTGTGAATGCCGGCGGAATATTGCATCCGTTCACTCGATATGGATGGCGCGGCAGAATGATTGTTGATCGAGAGAACAAGATTTCTTACAGCATTGCCACAAGAGCGAATCTCAGTCAAATACCCCGGAAGCTGCGAAGAACGCCTCACTTTTTGCAGACCGTTCTAATGAAGGAAAATGGAGATCTGCATGGCCGGTATGAGCAAACCACAATGTTTGATATGAGCCAATTTGATCAAAAGGTTTATGAGCAGGATTATGATTGCATTTTCTATGGTGCAATTGATCCTAACGAGGGTTACAAGCATTGCGTGATTTGTTACGAAGCGGCACATGATGAAGTGACCAGCACCAGCCTGGTTCTTCTTGATCCCAATTTCAACACCGTAAATGAGATGGATCTAGGCGAGTACCGTAAGCCTGACTTTTCCAAGCTTACTATTGATGATGTGCCAGAAGATTATAGCACAGCTGAGCACAACGAGGCAACCCGAAATCTTTCTAAGTTGAAGCAGACGCTTCCGAAAGTCAAGGAACAAGATCAAGCCAAAGAGAGTTAATACGAAAGTGTGAGGGAGACTACTGTAATGAGTGGAAAGAGATTCCAAGGGGAACGGTTAAAAAGTGCTCGTCAACTGCGGGGGCTGACCCTAACAGCCCTCGCTGAGCAGACGGGTATTTCTAAACAGTCTATTTCCCAATACGAAAGTGGTGAAACGCGACCAGAGCATGAACGTGGATTTAGGTTGGCATCAGCACTGAATGTGCCTTATGATTTTTTCCTTAGCGAGGACACATACAAAACGGAAACTCCCACAACGTACTTCCGCTCCCTCGCATCCTCTACAAAACTAGCGCGTAGCAAGGAGAGCATAAAGCTAGAATATGTTGCTAAGATTTACGAAGCATTAGAGCAGTATATAGATTTTCCGTTGCTCAATTTGCCTGCAGTTAATTATTCTGGCGGGTATAATATTTATGATTACAGCGATTGCGAGAAAATGTATTCCGAACTTGAGGAAATAGCTTTGATGGTTCGGAAGCATTGGCAATTAGGTCTTGAGCCTATTAGAGACCTTCAATATCTTCTGGAATCGAATGGGATTGTTGTAACAGGCTTTGAGACAGATACCGAGAGCATCGACGCATTTAGCCAACGTACAAGGATTTGTGGCGAACAAATTTGCTTTATAGCCGTAGATCAAGGACGTAAGCCTGAGGGACGAATTCGTTTTGACTTAGCTCATGAACTCGCTCATCTGCTTATACATCCTTGGAGCGACAATCTTGATTTGCTTAGTCGGGAAGAGTTTAAAACGAGAGAATTTGAGGCTAACGTTTTTGCAAGTGCCTTTTTACTTCCAAGAGAAAGCTTTGGGAAAGATGTTCAGGCATATCCTACTGATTTGCAGTATTATCTTTGGCTGAAGAAAAAGTGGAGGTCTTCTATTCAGTCGATGATCTATCGGGCAAATCAGCTGCAGTATATATCAAATAGCCAATTTCAATATTTGATGCGTCAAGTATCAAAAAACGGATGGCGCAAAACAGAACCCGATGACACTCCCTTTTTCCTGGGAGAGAACATTTTCCAAGGAGCGATTCAACTGCTTTTAAATGAGCATATTCTCACAACCAATGAGTTGCTTAATCTATTTAGCGGTTATGGTGCCGGTCTATATCCCGGAGAGATTGAGGATCTCCTTCATCTAAGCAAAGGATCCTTGGAGCCCGAAGGAATGGCTACTATTGTTTCTTTACGAAAGAGCAACAACGAAGCTTAAAGCAAAAGAGAAAAAGATCCACTTAGAGCTACAACAAGAAAAAGGCAGCTTTTTAACTCTAGTCTCAGCATTGAAACGAGAGCAAAACCTAGCTGAGAGTAGAAATACAAAACTATGGAAGTGCGTCTGAATGCCTTATTGACACTAGTTTTCAGTAAAACGACCTTTTGTCAAATAGCGGTGAAACAGATTCACTAATGATAGTGCTAATCAAGGAGAGAGCCTGACCACAGCAAAATGCACTTTGTGAGATATCTGCATTAAAAATATTAGGAGGCATACATATGGCTAATAATATTCGAGACGACTTTTATTGCGAAAGCAAGCCCGTGACTGATGCTGAGATGGATTGTGAAGATAGCTTTGATGAGTTTGTATATAACGCGAGACATGCTCCTCGGTTTTTAAGGGAAGCTTACAACGATTGCTATATTTCTTATAGCGAGTTTTTATCACGTAGAACGGACTATTTCGCAGGAAAACCTGTCCCGATTAATCCATTTGACGCAATAAAGCAGGTTTATGGAATCAGCATGGTTGATATTGCTGTTGTGCTGGGTGTTTCTTTCGGTGTTGTTTATAATGCAAAAATAAAAGGTGTTCCAGCAAAACGAATTGGGCAGCTTTCATCTGGTCTCTGCATTCCCGAAAAGATTCTGGCAAAAACAACCACTGCAGACCTAGAAGAACTGAAGGAGTGTAAAGAAGAGTTTTTTGCCCGTGCCGGGATAGACAACCTTATCCAATCCATGCCAGAGTGGAAAGCGAACTTGGCAAATGAAATCAGCAATAGTTATCTTCGTTGTCCTATTGATGTTGCAAGAAGAATTGCTCGCGTGGACAAAGTGGTGTGGGAGCATGGCGATTCATTGGATGAGTATACTGAATACGAGAGAGAACTAATCAAATTTGTTTCCAGAGAAAACAAAAAATACAAACCTGTGCACCATCTTGAGTATTCTCTGCTTAATTCCGGTCACCCGCGCATGTATACGAAAATGATAAAAAACAACATTTAAATCGATAGTTGAAAACAATTATCCAGCATTGCCTTTGTTTTCCCCATCCTTCTCTACCACAAAAAGGAACCCATAGAAAACGCATTCGCGCCTTCTATGGGTTCTTTGTCTACTGTCCGAGGTTTGTTTTCTTATGAAAACTAGTCTGTACACAAATAATAGAATTGGGATGATGTTGCACGATCCTCTTCCATTTAAGCATCTACCCTATCAGGGCTGTTTTACAATTCGTGAAAACGGACCTTTTTGTTGCCCAAATGCGTTTCACGGTGAAATGGATTTTATAGCATCACCATTCAGTCCAAGAAGAATAACATCATACACTGTCGGATAAAAAATGTATCCTATCAGTAAAGAACGTTGGGAAAGGCTCTAAATAATCTATTACCTCCTGTTCTCTGGCTAAAATAGCGCCGATTATTTCGTCTGAATCGACTTCGCTATCTCCTATGATTTCGGAAATACCTATAGATAGTTGCTGGTCGTTGAAGACTTTCTCGCAAATTGAAGCTGCCGTTTTTGTAGGAACTCCGTATTTTATTTTTCGCTGAAGAAGCTGTAGAGCTGGTATCGGATCAAAGGAAGCGTTCTCAGGTTCCTCATACAAGTCACAGATGTTTCCGATCAAAAAGTTTAGCTCAAAGGAAATAGTATTTCCACAGAGGTTTTCTGCTTTGGGCAGTCTGTCCTCTCCTGTTATCCTAAGAATATCAGTTAAGTTGCCACCTTCAATCCAAGAGCGACATGCATCTAAGAAACTAGAGGGAAGTTGCTCAGATGAATGAGTTTCAATAAACAAAGGCACTATCATGTCCAGTAATTCTTCCTCAGTAAAGGCTCTATCTGACAGATTGCTGGTGTGAAGCCATGATTCAATTTTCGCAGCAACTTCCATGCCAACTGCACATTTTGATACTCTCACGATAGAAGATGAATCGAGTTCTGAGAGATTTTTGGCAATAGCAAGGAATAGTTCTTTTAATTCGGCCTTCTCTGTTTCATTCGCAAGATAGAAGGCTAAAGAATTGAGGCAAAGGTTCTTTGATACCTCGAAAACATCGTAATCCGGCGTCTCCGAGCAAATAAAACAAATATGATTTTCAATTGCTTCAACAATTACCTTCCTCAGTAATACTTCCCTACGAATAACTGAAAATGCTTCTCTTTGTTGTAATTCAGTTAAGTCGGGAAATGCAGAGCATAACTGTTCTTTTAATTCCTTTTCAAAAGCGGAAACAAAATTGTCAGATGCTATGTGTTGAAGCATCGTTTCAAATACTTTTTCACATCTCAGTTGATAATTAATCTGAAAGTCTCTGATAGAATCAAGAATTGAACTACTACATGGTTCAGCAGACTCTGGATTTAGCTGTTCTACAAATTCATTCCAATGATACTTTCCACCTCTTGTATATGTTAGCCGCTCGTCATAAAGTTTGGGGGAAGTAATAATAATACTCCCTTCTGTATACATGCCAGATCGCGCAGTTCTGCCAATTAGGTTTTGAAAGTCTCTAATCTTTTTATTGCTATAGCGATCTCGGTATTCTGTAATGAACAAGTACCTAATCGGTATGTTAACCCCTTGTGCTAAGGTAGATGTACAGACAACAATGCGAATACGTTGATGCCGGAAAGCATCTTCTATGGACAGCTTTATTCCATTAGGGAGGTTTGCGTAATGCGGAAGGACTCCTGTCATACATGAGATAGCGTAAGCAGAATCGTTGCCATAGTATAAAGAAATGAGGTTTCGAAGCTTCTCTAGTTCTGCTTGATCACTTTGCCTTTGTATTTCGGAAAAATCATAGTCTCTACGTTGAAGATCAAGAACCTGGTTGATAACAGATGCAACTGAAGCAACTCTGTTGACATATATAGCGGCCCCACCATTATGACAGAGTCGAATAGCATAATAAAGCGCAATGTCCCGTGGATCGTCCCATTTGGGGAAAAAGCGTATCTTAATTTCGCGCTTTAGCTTCTTTAACTGAGTTATTACTAAGCTTTTAGGAATGAAAAAGTCTTCGTCTGAGAAGTCATCAGAAAAATAGTATATATTCTTTGACGCTGATGTAAAACCAATGGATTTGGCTGTTGACTTGATTACAGGGTCTGTAGCTAACATACCCGCCTCGGCGAACATCCACTCTCGAATTTCTTCCGCATTTGAAAGGACGGCAGAGAGCAATACGATTTGTTGGTCATTGGAACGCGCAGCTTTTAGTTCCGAAACTAAGAATTCATATCTTGCCCCTCGTATTCCATCATCAAACATATGTCCCTCATCAAGAATAAATAGATCTATGCTCTTTATTACTTCGGGCTGATGATGAATAATAAAACTCAGCTTTTCTGGCGTACAAATAAAAATACTTTGCTCAGTCGAATCTGTAATGTCAAGTTCATAATCGTTTTGAAGCACATCTGAAAACTGGTTTATTCTGATACTCGTATTAAACGCTTTGAGCATATCCACAGTTATCTCATTGCATAATGCTCGAAGCGGAGCAACAATTATCGCTATATTGGCGCGATTCGATAAAAACGCAGCACGAAGGATTAGCTCAATGCTCTTGGTTTTCCCTACACCTGTTGGTAACTGTACAATAGCGCTTTGCCCTTTTAGAATACCCGCTCTACAGATCAGTTGCTGTGAAGGCCAAAGAATACTGATTGCATTTTTGCTTTTCAGATAAGGCAGCCAGCCAGAGAGAGGTACATCTGAATACTCAGGGAGAAAGACCCAACTTGAATTATTAAAGGCTATTTTTATGACTGCGCATAATAAGTCCACGCAATAGATTTCATATGGATCATCATTGAAGTATACTTCTCTCCGATACTCAGCTAATAGCTGCATCATTGATTCTTCGCTGGACGTGTCTGAAAAACAGACAATGAAATAACGATATACTTTCCCCCATAGGTTTTGATCTGATGTAAATATCTTCTTGTGCTCAAATAAATACTCATAGATTAGTTTTAGCAGATACTCCGCTGAACCAATAGTAGTATCTCGAATACCAAGTTTTGAGTTTAGTACCTTTGCACTTCCAAAATCTGAAATGAAGAAATACGCAGAAGCGCCTGAAAGCAAAAAATCTGCTGAATGTGCAGAACGATCCTTCGAGCTTTCTGCTGCATCGAAATACTGCGCAGCAGAAATAAGCAAGGGAGCAAACTCAGTTTTTATGCTTTCATCGTTTGTCAAAACTCCCTCTGCATATTTTGAAAGAATATATATCGTAGAATAAACAAGCGTGTTTGAATCTCGGTTGAACTTGGGATAGTCCTCATGAGCTACATCATATTCCACAAGTTTTGCTTTTGCTTTCTGATACTTAAGCATGTATTTTGAAAGACTGGAAAATATCATTTCTTACACCTCTCATATATCTGATGTGCAAGATTCATTAGCTTTTTTCCGTGTACGAAGAAAACTCTTTGACTGTCCTTTAATGTCAGTTCTAATACATCACCATTTATTCCGATAATAACATTGTTCGGTATGGTTAGGGCGCTGCTTACCGCTGCTGCAATGTATGTTGTTTTGTAGCTGCGTTCTGCCTTGTTTTGAAAACGGGCGACTTCGGCAGCTTCGGCTGTTTTATTAAGACTGCCAAGCTTTTTTCTGTAATAATCAAGTGTATGCGCTAAACGCACCTCATCTTTCCGTGAATCTTTAACAGCACTTTCAATTACTCCGCAAGAATCTTGGCTTGTAAGGGTAGCTTTAACTTCTACAGCGAGCAGTTCATCATTACTATTTGGCTGCTTATCGGCTTTGTGATACTTGTAGGCAATTATATCAGTTCCATGCTCTGACTGATTTTTCCCTGATCGAGTATACTGTTTACACCTTGGTGCGTGGTACCCTTCAATAAACTCCAGAATATCGGCAATTAGTATTTCTGTGAGATCGTTTGATCGGGCTGTTCCTCCCATCGGTTCACTTCTTTGGGGTATTACATACTTTCTCAAGTAATCAGCAGGAGGTAGACCCAAAGCTTCTACTGAAGCATTTAGTTCCTCGTCAGAAATGTAATGACGCCTAATGTGAAGTGCCCACTCGTCAAAATATGCTTCATTTGTTTTATAATCCAACAAAAATGAGCTAACCTCTTTGCCGTTTTCCAATTTAATTCCAGCTTCTCGCGCAATCCATTCAATATATTTGGGGCAATCCATTATCTCACCGTCCGTACCATTCTTCGATAAAATGATTATATCATACCCCTAAATTCATATCAATGTGTTCAGAAATCCGTTTCACCATGAAACGGATTTTTTCTATATATACCGCAAGCCCTAATCCACATCCGAAAGGAGGAAACCAATGTTTTTTACCAATGGCGATCACCAGGCATTTGAAAGTCTCATGCGGGACAAGCCCGGCGACCACTACGACAGCGGCGCGGACGGCCCGTTCCCGAAGTGCCGGAGCTGCCGCTGCCACAGACCGTACCGTAAGGATCGGTACTGCAAGTACGCCGAGTGTCCCTACACTCCTGGCCGCGTGACCGCCATCAAAAAGGGCAATCCGCCGGGGAATGGAGGTGAGGCCGCCCCAGCATCTTCTTAATCCAGCAAAACCAAAACAAGGAGGAATCATGCCTATTGTAAAAACGAAATGGACAAAGCGGCTGGCCGTGACGCTTTGTACCATGCTTCTCTTGTGCGCGGCTTTACCTGTCTGCGCCTTTGCCGACGACGTGCATATCTTCACCGCCTACCAGCCGTTCATGTACTTCGAGAAGTACGACGGCGTATGGGGAGATCTCGGTACGCCGCCTCACTCTGTCGTGGAAACCGGCCAGCCTGCCTACTGTCTGCAAATGAGCATGGAAAGCCCTTATGGAGACGGTTATGACGCGACAGACGGCTCACAGTATTACACCCCGACCATTCTGAACGGACTGAAAGCGATCCTCGCGCACGGCTATCCGGCCTCCACAGGCGGTTTTACAGACAACGAGGCGCAGTACGCGACGGCAAACGCGATCCGCTTTTTCCTTGCGGAAAACGGAATACAGGAAATGCCTTATTACCTGCAGGATACCAGCAACGCCCGCGCAAAGCCGGGGTATAAGGCGCTGTTTGCCTGGTGCCTGGAGCTTCTGGAATACGGCAGACACCCGGACACGAATCATTCCATCCGCTTCTCCAGCACGGATCTGACGCTGGAAGCCAACGAACAGAATTACAGCTTTGAGGGCGACGTGAAAGTGACCTTCACCGGGCTGACCGGAGGCTACACGCTGGACAGCTCCGCATTTCCCGCAGGGACAAGCATCACGGGCTATACCGGCAGCAGCGGCGACACGCTGCATATCTCCATCCCGGAGGAATACGAGGAAAAGTCTTATCCCCTCTATGCCTCCGGCATCTATGACAGCACCGAGGCGGTGCTGTTTTTCTATGCGCCGACCACCTACGGACAGCAGCGCGTAGTCACCTGTACCATAGATATGCAGAGTACGCTCGTTGACGCAGGCATGACCGTGAGGACGCCGAAAGCCCCGATCCGTACCGGCAACATCGAATTGTACAAGGTGGACGAGAACGGAAACGCCGTACCCGGCGTGTGTTTCGTCCTCTACAACAGCGACGGGAACGTGGTCGAAGGCGGCAAGACGGACAGCAACGGAAAGCTCGTCTTTTACGACCTCCCGCTGGGAGAATACTACTATGCCGAGACGGAAACGCTGCGACATCTTGTGCTTGATCCTGCGCTCTATCCCGTGACGATCACTGAGGGCGGGCAGACAGTAAGCATGACGGCAGAAAACGAGTTTGCCCGTGGAAACGTGTCTGTGCTCAAGGTGAACGAGGAAACCGGCGAGCCCATGTCCGGTGTACATTTCCAGCTCAAAGACAGCGGCGGAAACCTTGTGGCCGAGGGCGACACTCCGGAGGACGGAACGCTGACCTTCAGCGGGCTCCTGCTTGGCAGCTACACGCTGCAGGAAACCGCCACACGGGAGGGCTTCGTACTGGACACGACCCCGATCCCCGTGGAAGTGGCCGAACACGGCAAGACCTATTCTGTCACAGCCAAAAACACTCCGATCCGGGGCAACCTCAAAATCGTCAAGCGCGACGCCTGCGAGGACACCCCGCTTTCCGGCGCGGGCTTCCGGCTCTTTGACGGCGGCGGGCATCTGATCGACGAGGGCTACACCGACGCAAACGGCGAGCTGACCTTTGAAAGCCTGCTCTACGGCAGCTATCAGTATCAAGAGTTCTGCCCGCCGAAAGGCTACGGGCTGGACGATACAGTGTATCCGTTCTCGATCACCGAGCACGGCGTAACGATCACCCAGGAGCGAGACAACCTCCGCAGGCCGGGAACGCTGGAAGTGAAGAAACAGGATCAGAACGGGAAGCCCCTTTCCGGGGCGACCTTCCTCCTGGAATACTCCACGGACAACGGCGCGAGCTGGACGGCGGTATTCTCCCGCAACGGCGACGATGTTCAGACTGGCGGCTGCACCAGCTCCGGCCTCTCTGAGGGCCAGCTTTCCACCGGCGACAGCGGCAGCGTGACCTTCAGCGGTCTCCGGGCAGACAGCGAGATCCTTTACCGTCTGACCGAGACGCAAGCTCCTGTCGGTCATTCGCTGCTGGGAAGTCCGCTCTATGTCGGTACGCTGCCCGTGGAGATAAGCGGCGAGGCCGCTGACAGCGAAACCGTAGACGGCGTGACCTACTGCTATACACTCTATGTGACCGCCACGGATGATCCGCTTTTCCGCATCCCCGAAACCGGCGGCGCGGGCTTTGCATGGCTGCCCCTGTTCATGGGCTTTATGACCATGCCCTACATCATTACGAAACGAAAGGATGAAAGCGAAACTTGAAGAAACTCTTTGCGTTGCTGCTTGCTATCTTGGTAGTGAGCAGCTTTTCCATTACGGCCTTCGCTGCCCCGGTGGACGAGGCGACCATCGACACCTCCCGCACCGGCTCGCTGGACATTTACAAGTATGACCTCACCAACGCCGAGAAAGACGGCGTTTGGGACAGCTCCTATGTCAGCACAGGCGTCAAGGATGAAAGCGGCGTGGAGGCTGTGCTGGGCGATCCCGCCCGCGTCTCTGCGCTGAACGCCAACGGCAATGCCTACGGTTACGCCATCAAGGGCGTGGAGTTTACCTACGTCCGCGTGGCCTCAATCCGCACCTTTACTGAGAGCGAGAACGGCGCGGAGCATATCGAAGTACTGTACGGTATTGCCCCCACCGAGCAGAACAACGCCTTTATCTCCGCAATCGGCGTCAGCACCGAAGATCGCTACGCGCCCGCCGATGAAGTGGTAGACGGCATGACCGTGTATTACTACCGCTCCGACGTGCTGATCGACGGCCTCAAAAACGCGCTGGATGCCAACGCCACCACGGTCAAGAACGCGCTGGAACGCTACGCCCACGACAATCACGGCGTAGCTATGACGGAAACCGACGCCTACGGCCATACGGGAGCCTCCGATCTGCCTCTCGGCCTGTATCTGCTGATCGAAACCCGCATCCCGGAAATGGTCACAGACACGACAGCGCCTTTCCTCGTCTCTCTGCCCATGACCTCCGTTGACGGCACCAACGCCAACGACGGCGGCACCCGCTGGATTTATGACGTGACGCTGTACCCCAAAAACCTCACGGGCATCCCCAGCTTGGAAAAGACGCTGCGCGAGGATAAGGACGACACCGGGCATAACAACGGCAGCACAAGCGACATTCACGACGGCTACGCTCACACCGGCACGGCCTCGGCGGGCGACGTGATCGACTACCAGATCGTTTCCACGCTGCCCAGCATCACCTCCGCCGCGTCCTATCTGACGGACTACACCTTTATTGACACGCTCAGCAAGGGCATCACCTACAACAAGGGCGACGTGCTGTTGGAGTTCTTCCGGGACGACGGCTGCACCGATCTTGTGACCTCCTGGAACGAGGCATCTGACCGTTTCCTCGTGAGCTACAACACCGCCTCGGACGGCGCGAGCGTTATGACGATCTCCATGACGGCCTCCGGCCTTGCGGAGATCAACAGCAGCCGCAGCGTCTACACCGAGGCCAGCATGGTCAACAGCGGGTACAGCGATTGTACCCTCCGCATCACCTACAAGGCTACAATGAACAGCGACGCCTCCGTGACCTACGGCGACGCGGGCAACCCCAACGATGTTGTCCTCACCTGGAAGCGCACGAACAGCTCGTACTATGATACCCTTGTGGATGATTGCCACGTCTATATCTACGGCATCGACATGACAAAGCAGTTTTCCGATGGGCGTGGGGACTTTTCCAAAGTCCAGTTCATCGTCCACAACGATACGGACAACTATTTCCTCGTCGGCAAGCTCAACGAAGCCGAGGGCATTTGGTATGTGACCGATCATGTAGCCGATGAAAAGGACGCTACCCACTTCATCCCCACGAAGGACGGCAAGCTGATCCTCAAGGGCTTGGAGGACGATACCTACACTTGGACGGAAGTACAGACTGCAAACGGCTATACGCTGCTGAAAAACAGCATCAAGGTTGTGATCTCGCAGACCGAGAGCGAAACCCTGTGCGGCATCTACGGGACGGACGTGCTCGGCCTCATTCAGAATGATCCCCGGTACGCCGACGTCGATCCCGGCCTGTATCACAATATGCCCCAGCGTCACTTGGAGCATAAGCTGCTTACGGCCTCAGCCACCGTGGACAGCAACAAGGTCAACATGGAGCCGGAAGGCAGCTCGGCCAATGCTTTTGTCCCGTTCACGGTCATCAACACCCGTGGCTTTGACCTCCCGCAGACCGGCTCTTACGGCAACTGGATGTTCCCCGTGGCAGGGCTCTCCATGCTGACGCTGTGCATCGTCGGCATCGTCGCCCTCACGCGCAAGAACAAGAAGAAAGCACAGAATACCTAACCAACACGCAAGAGGGCGGGAACACCGCCCTCTTGCCCTGTAAAGGGGAAGAATGAATAAGACAATGAAAATCCTATTTCTGGCCGTCCTGTTCGTCGTTTCCCTCGGTGTCATTCTCTACCCGCTGATCGCCAACTATCTCTCCGAGAAAAACCGCAGCCTCATTGAGACGCAGTACACGGAGGCCATCGAGCAGATGGACACCACGGCGCTGGACGAAGCCCGCGCCGAAGCGGAGGAATACAACAAGACGCTTGTGACGATCCCGGAAAAACCTTACACGAAGGACGCACTTATAAAAGCCGCCGAGAGCTACGACACGCTTTTGAATGTGCGGGAGGACGGCTTGATGGGCTATGTGGAGATCCCCGCAATCGGCGTTAATCTGCCCATTTATCACGGCACGGAGGAAAGCACTCTTGACCGTGGTGTGGGACATTTGCTTGGCTCCTCTCTCCCGGTGGGCGGCACAGCCACCCACTGTGTTCTGACCGGGCATAGCGGCCTTGCCGGACAAAAGATGTTCTCCGACTTGAATCTGCTGAAAGCTGGCGACCTGTTCTTTCTCCGTGTGATGGGCGAAACGCTGGCTTACCGTGTCACGGACATTTACACGGTTCTCCCGGAGGACACGGGTAAGCTGACGATTGACGCCGGGCGCGATCTCTGTACGCTTGTCACCTGTACGCCCTACGGCGTGAACAGCCACCGTCTGCTGCTGCGCGGAGAGCGCACCGAGTATGAGGAAGCGGTCAGGGTGATCGAGGACGCGGAATTTACGCCCGTGGAGGAATCCACCTGGGGCGACGAATACCGTCACGGCTTGATCTATGGAGGATTGACCGTGGCCGGGATCGGCATGGGCTACGGGATATATAAGGCCGTGAAAAGGCCGCGTCACAGGCTGCGAGCCATCCGACAGACGAAAGCGAGGGGCAGACATGAAACATCTTAAACTCCGGCTTGTTCTGCTTGTTTTCCTGGTATGCCTCGCCTTTGCCAGCGCAGCCTTCGCGTTAAAGCCGCTGATCGACGGCTCGGAAAAGAGCATCGAGGTCAAGCAGGCTGTAGAGGAATACCGCGAAACGATTTCCGAAATACGGGAGGAAGCAGAGAAAGCCAAAGAAAATGAGGAACAGCATGAGCCTATCCCATACGCCCAGCTCTACGAGGATATGCAGTTCTATAATCGGCAGCTCTATCTTTTCAAGCAGGACAAGCTGGACAGCCGGAGCGCCTACGAGCTGTCACAGTTCAAGCTGACCGATTACGGCCTGCCCGACGAAAAATTCGGCATCATTACGATCCCGAAGATGGACTTGGAAATGCCGCTGTTCCTCGGTGCGTCAGAGGCGAACATGGCGGCGGGCGCGGCGGTGCTGTCCCAGACCAGCATCCCCCTCGGAGGCGAAAACAGCAACGCCGTGATCGCCGGACACCGGGGGTACAGCGGCTACCCCTATTTCAAGGAGATAGAGCTGCTGGAAGTGGGCGACGAAGTGACGATCACGAACATTTGGGGAACACTGACCTACGTTGTAACGGAGATCAAGATCATCAATCCGAACGACGTGAACGCAATCCTCATTCAAAAGGACAGAGACATGATCACGCTGCTGACATGCCACCCCTATGCCAGCGGCGGGAAGTACCGCTATCTGGTCTTTTGCGAGCGAGTAAAGGAGTGAAGACATGGAGCATGACTTTTTCTACGGCTCCCAATCGGAGAGCTTTTCGTTTTGCCGCATCCCGCGCCAGCTCTTGACCGGAGCAGCCTACCGGGAGATCTCCACAGACGCAAAGCTGCTTTATGGGCTGCTGCTTGACCGTATGGGGCTGTCCGCTAAAAACGGCTGGTATGACGATCTCAACCGAGTCTACATCTACTACACGCTGGATGAGATCCAAGAGGATTTTCAATGCGGCAGAGCTAAGGCCGTCCGTCTGCTCAAGGAGCTGGACAGGAAAACCGGCGTCGGCCTCATCGAGCGCAAGAGGCAGGGGCAAGGCAAGCCGACCATGATCTACGTCAAGCAGTTCGTTGATACAGCGCCGCCGGAGCAGAGGGACAGTCATGCTCCGCCCAGAGTTTCCAAAACAGAACTTCAAGAAGTTCCGAAAGAAGAAGTCCAGAAGTTCCAAGCCGATACTTCAAGAAGTTCCAGAGCAGAAAGTCAAGAAGTTCCCAAAGAGAACTGTAATTATACTGATGGGAATCAAACTGAAAATAACTATACTGATCCATCTATCCATCTATCGTACTGCCCTAAAGTGGAGAGAGCGGTGATCGAAGCGGACGTGCGGGAGCAGATAGACTATCCCCGCCTGGCCGAGAGCTATCCCTACGATGACCCGGACAGTATCTTGCAGCTCATTTGTGACATTCTGTGCAGTACTTCTGAAAGTATCAAGATCGGGAATGAACAGATACCGGCATCGAAAGTCAAGGAGCGATACCGACGGCTAGACTTTGAACACGTTACCTATGTGATGGACTCCCTCCGGGAAACCACCACGAAGATAAAAAATATACGGGGCTATCTGCTGACGGCGCTGTACTATGCGCCGATCACGATAGGCCCGTATTATGCTGCCGCTGTGCGGCATGACTTTGGCTGAAATGCGTTTCACCATGAAACGCATTTGGAGGAAGATATTATGACTGCTTAGCAAGACTTCACTTTTGTTACGAGGGATTCCAACTCCTGCGCATAGGCGTCAATATCAACGGGTTCTTTGTCGTCGCTTCGAAGAGCACAATCCCATTTGTAAAGAAAGTCTTCTAACTCGCGGGAATCAATTCTTTTCCAATATGGTGCGAGTGCAATAAGCGCAGCATCAAATGGATTTGATTCAAAATTATCTGCGTCTATAAATCCACCCATTCCGGCCCTATCACAACTATGGACTCTACGAACAATACCCTCTAGAACAATAGCATCGTTATGGCTGATTCTCATAGCGAAACCTCCTCATAAAAAAGTGTGTAGTCAGCCTACTGTCATTTATTATAGCACTTAAACTGTTATTTGTCATTCAGAATACAACAAAAGGAGGAAATCAATGCCCAACGAGAAACCCATTCCCCAGCAAATCCCCATCGAGAAGATTCATGATCTCCCCGGCGTGACAGACTTCAAGCTGCCGGAAAAATCCTACGGAACGCTGGTAAGCAGCATCCTGGTCAACGGCCTCCGGGAGCCGGTGATCCTGCGTCTGCTGGAAAACGGCGAGTATCAGCTTGTGCATGGCTACCGCCGCCGCAAGGCCGCCGAGCTTGCCAAGCTGAAAACACTGGATGCCCTGGTGTACGACATGACCGAGAAAGAGGCAAAGGATTACCGCTTGGCTGTGGCCGCAAATCCAGACGCACCGATTCCCGGCAAGCTGATCTCCCCGGAAGCCAAAGAACCGCCCAAAGTGGAAATAGCGACTGAGAATAAGGCTGCGACCGCCGAGAAAAAGGCCGAGGACAAGCAACCTGCCAAAGCTGCCGAGCCGCAGGAAAAGAAAGCCGCTCCTGCCGAGAAGAAAGCCGAGGCCGCGCCTCCCGCGACGGCAAAGCCTGTGGAAAAGAAAGCTGAGCCTGCAGCTGCTACCGCCGCGAAACCGGAGGAAAAGAAACCTGCCGAGCCGCCGAAGGACGACAAAAAAGTTGCCGAGGCTCCCGTCCCGGCTGCAGCAGATAAAGAGATAAGGCCCGCCCCGGCAAAGGCTCCGGCCAAGAAAGCCGAAAAAGAGGAAAAGCCCGTCGGCACCGTGGCCGAGGGGCCGACCGGCACAGCAATCACGAAACTGCTGGGCGAAAAGCTAAGTCCGCCCACGGAAAAGGACAAGAAGGCGCTGCCGATCCCCGGCGAAGGCGAAGCGTTCTCCGCGATCCTCCACCCGGCCTATCTGAAAAAAGCAGACATTAACACCTTCTCTGTAGACCGGGACAGCGACGACTTCAAAGAGCTGTTCCAATCCATCAAGCGTTTCGGTGTCAAAGATCCGGTGCTGGCCCGCTTTAATAAGGACGGCGAGCTGGAAATCCTGTCCGGTCAGCGCCGCCATCTGATCGCAACCGAGCTGAACTATCCCGTCCCCACGATCATCCAGCAGCTCGACGATGACGACGCCCGCATCCTTGTTGCGGACGGCAACCTCCACCGTGAGCATATTTCCACCTATGACCTTTCCCGCGCCCTGCGGATGAAAGCGGACAGCATGAAGCGCAAGGCAGGCCGGAAGATCCGCGGCGCGAAGAGCGGCCCGGAGACGGACGAGATCATCGCAAAAGAGATGGGCATGAGCACCATGAAGCTCAACCGTCTGATGAAGCTCTCCGAGGCCACGCGCTCGATCTGCGATCTGGTGGACGAGGGCAGACTGCCCACTTCCGTTGCCTACAACATTGCCTTCCTGCAGCCAAAGCACCAGGACACTGTTGCCGATCTGATCGGGATCAACGTCAGGGTCAACAACGAGAACACGGGGATTCTGAAAAAGGTGGCGTCCGCTGAAAGCCTGACCGAGCAGAAAATCCGGGATGTGCTGGAGGGCAAGTACCCGCCGAAGGTGGTGGAGAAGCCCAAGCCAGTCGCGCCGCCTCCGCCTGCTGCGCAGCCGATGGCTCCCGTCAGCGTTCCCAAGACCCCGGACATTCCAGTGCCGCCTGTACCTCCCGCGCAGCCGAAAGCCCCGGACAATGTTGTGCCGATTCCGTCCACCGATACAGCACCGACGCAAGCGGCTCCCAGCGCAACACCTGGCAAAGAAGCTGCACCCGCTTCTGCCGTCCCGCCTAAACCCGCTGTTGAGCCGCAGGATCGGGAAAACAGCTATGAGACGAAGATCGTCCTGCGCGGCGACCGGCTCCGCAAATACTTCCCCGATGTGTCCATGACACCCCGCGAGATTGAGGACAGCATCTATGATGCGCTGGAAATGCGCCGTCAGATGCAGGAAAAGGCGAAGCAGAAAGCAGAGATCTTCGGCAAGGAGAAGAAAGGGATGGTGAAGTGATCGGATGAATGTACTGGTCGTGGAACCGGGCTATCTGCCCTACGAGAAGGAAATCCTAGACAGCGCCGATCATCTGGAACAGATGCAGGCCATCGTCGGCGGCCTAATCGAGCCGATTTACCCCTATCACGAGGAAGTGGCCATTGTCTGCAATGAGGAGGGGCTGATCAACGGTCTGCCCTTCAACCGCAGCGTTCCCGGAGGCTACGGCGGCGTTTTCGGCACATTCTTCATTTGCGGTCTGGGTGAGGAGGACTTTTGTTCTCTCCCGCCCGACCTGATGGAACGCTTCAAAAAAGAGTTTAGAAACTCTGAAATCCTGCTCGGCTTTAACGGGAATGAGGCTGTCACCCTAAAAGTATCTTCCCAGCCGAAGCCGCACGACACACCGCTCCATGAAAAAAGCCACGGCAGCCCGGAACGATGAGCTCGCCGCCCGCGTCAAGGCGCTGACGGACAAGCTGGAAAGCGGCATCAAGGACGTGTTTGAAAGCGACGTCTACAAAAGCTATCTCTCCGCCATGTCCAAGCTCCATCGGTACAGCTTTGGAAATGTCCTCCTGATCCTCTGGCAATGCCCGGAGGCCAGCGTGGTTGCAGGCTTTGGAAAATGGAAGAAAGAGTTTGGCCGGACGGTAAAGCCCGGAGAGAAAGGCATCCAGATCCTCGCCCCTGTTCCCCGCAAGAAGCTGATCCTCCAGCAGAAGATCGACGCCCAGAACATGACGCCGATCCTCGGCGCAGACGGTCAGCCGGAAAAGGAATGGGCATTTGTGCGGTGGACGGATTTTCGGATCGTCTATGTGTTCGACATTAGCCAGACGGAGGGCAAGGAGTTTCCCTCCTACGGCGTGGATGAGTTGACCGGCGAAGTGCCGGAGTATGCGGAATTCGTGGCGGCGATTGAAAAACTGTCCCCGGTGCCCATTGAGTTCCGGGAGCCGGAAGCCTCCAAGGGCTGCTACAACCTGTTGGAGCAGAAAACTTATATCAACGAGGGTATGAGCCAGGTGCAGACGCTAAAGACGCTGATCCACGAGACGGCCCACGCCAAGCTCCACGCTCTGCCGGTAGAAAATGGCAAGATCGTCGGAAAGCAGGATAAGGACAACCATTCCCGTGAGGTAGAGGCTGAGAGCATCGCCTATGTGGTCTGTCAGCATTTCGGGATCGACACCTCGGACTATTCCTTTGCCTATGTCACCGGCTGGAGCAAAAGCAAGGAACTGCCTGAGCTGAAAGCCTCGCTGGAATGTATCAGCAAAACCGCAGGCGAAATGATTACCGCCATCGAATCCGCCTGTCCCGCCCTGGCACGGACGCCGCCCGAAGAAACCCGGGATAATGCGTTTCACCATGAAACGCATTCTGCCTCAAGATAAAAGCGGGTACGGCTATTCCCCGCGAAACAGCGTCAAGCTGTGATCCGCTCCGCAAAGGCCGAGGAACACCTCATCCGCGCTTTGATAGCCCTGCTCCTCCAAGCGCTTTTGTAACCAACGGGTGTTCAAGCCCATCCGTTTCAGGTTTTCGTCCAGAATCCGGCCATCCATGATGACCTCGGCCAAAATAGTATCCTGCGGCGGTGATAGATTCATATCAGCGGGGTTCACCGGACGCCTGGTGCTGACCGGCAGGACGGACAGCTTGCCGTCATATTCATAGACGGCGGTCTGTATGTCGTTCAGATTGAAGTATCCAGCCTGTCGGCACATCAGCATAAACTCGCTCAGATCCAGCTTTGCCTTCTTCATGTTTTCCCGATAGAGCTTCCCGCGGTCAAGAATTATTGTCGGTGTGCCGTTGATATATTTCCGACTCTTCTGCTGCTTTGTGGTGAGCACACGAAGCGCTACCGCAATGACACCGTACACAATCATAGCGGTCAGCGGCTTCCACGGCGATTCCAGCTCGGTGGCAAGCTCCGCGCCAATGGAACCGATGGTGATGCCGCTGATATAGTCGAAGAAATCCAGCTGCGCTACCTGCTTGTGGCCGGAATTTTTTGCAATGCCGAATAGGACAGCCGCGGAGAGAACCGTCGCCATGATGACTTTCAAAAACTCCATATCGCACCTCCGGCGATATTGTTTCCCAAAGCGGAGGGTATCATCCGGGCGCTCTGACTGATGCCAGCATAGAATGGGACAGCAGATTTTGCTCTGCTTACCCTTCCAAACAGGAGGAAAATGTATGGACGAACAAAGACAATGGACCTGTCCTGGAGAGCTTCGGGATTACGGCGGTATGCCGCTCGTCGTGAATATTGACGAGGCTTCCGATGCTAACCGGAATTTCAGAACCGCACTCTGGACGGGGAAATACCTGCAGGTGACCTTAATGAGCATCCCGGTGGGCGGAGATATCGGCGTGGAGATCCACCCCGATACCGACCAGTTTATCCGCGTGGAAAGCGGCTGCGGCGTGGCCTTGACAGGCTGCAGTTGCTCCGAGCTGAATCATCGCCAGAGAATCAACAGTCATTCCGCCGTCATCATTCCTGCGGGGACCTGGCACAATCTTGTCAATACGGGAAACCGCCCCCTCAAGCTGTATTCGATCTACGCGCCGCCCCATCATCCGTTTGGGACTGTACACAGGACAAAAGCGGACGCAGTGTAAAGCAAACTAAAAACTGCATTCCCCACGAAAGCAGAACAGCGCCGCTTGCGGCGCTTGTTAAGCAAGTATGGCATTTGTTAAACACAAACACCCTTGTTAGGGGGATACCCCTAATACCCCACGCTGAAATGTGTCTCACCGTGAGACACATTTCTATTTTACGGAGGTGAAATGCGAGAACGAGATCTTTTTATCGGCGTATGGCTGGATGACAAGGAATATGCCCATCTCAACCAGCTATGCGAAACATCGGGGCTGTCTGCCGGCGCGGTCTTGCGTCAGGCTCTCGCCGGTGTTCAGCTTCGCCCGCGTCCGCCCGATGAACACACAAAGCTCCTCCGCGAGCTGTCAGCCATCGGGAACAATATCAATCAGATCGCTTACTGGGCAAACGCTCAAAAGAGCATCCGAGAGGCCGAAATCGTTGACGCTGTGCAGTTGGTAAGAAAAGCATGGGAGCTTGTGAAGAATGGCCTATGACAAAATCCGTGTGATCCATAACCGGCTGGATAATTCCCTCCGTTATGTGATGAACGCGGAAAAAACCGTGGACGGCTCCACCGGCGCTGTCCTTGTGGGCGGGATCAACTGTCTGCCGGAGACGGCCTACCGGGACATGATGCAGACCAAGCGCCGCTGGGACAAGGTAAACCGCCTCATACAGGGCTATCATTTGATCCACGCCTTTGCCCCCGGCGAAGTCTCCCCGGAGCAGGCGCAGGCTATCGGGATGGAGCTTGCCCGCCGCCTTGTTGGAGATTGCTTCGAGGCCGTAGTCTCCACGCATACCGATCATGCCCATGTGCATTGTCATATCGTGTTCAACTCTGTTTCCTGCACCGACGGCAAGATGTTCCGGGATAACTTCAAAGCCTATTATGGAGATATACGAGGTCACTCCAATGACATCAGCCGGGAAAACAATTTGTCCGTCATTGACTCCAAAGGCACGGCCAAGCATTACGCCGAGTGGAGCGCCGAGAAGAACGGCAAGCCCACCGTGCGCGGGCTAATCCGGCAAGACATTGACGCAGCTCTTGCCGATGCCTTTACCCTGCAATCCTTCTTTGAGGCTCTGCAGAAACGGGGCTATACGGTCAAGCGCGGCGCTAATGTGAAGCACACGGCAATCAAGCCGCCCAGCTCGGATCGCTTTATCCGGCTGGACAGCCTGGGCGACGGCTACACCGAAGCGGACATACGGGAGCGGCTGAACAGGAACCGCATCCAGCCGACGGCGCCGGAGCCGCAGGCCGTGTCCTCCTTGTATATCCCAAAAGGCCGGTATACGGTCAAGCGTAGATCCCCGGCCTATGGGAAAAAGCAAAAGCTGTCCGGCCTGCGCCGCCTGTATCTGCATTATCTGTATCTGCTTTCACCGCCCCGGCCACGGCGACGGCCTCCGCCGTTTACCGTGCGCGCCGAGGTCAGAAAGCTCGACCAATACAAGCGGCAGTTTGCGCTGCTGCAAAAATACCGTATCAACAGCGAGAGTCAGTTATCTATGCTTGCGGACGCACTGCAAGCGGATATTGACTCTCTTGTTTTTTCCCGGCGCGAGCTGTACCGCCGTAAGCGGCACGGCGAGGACGTAAGCGCCGAGATCAAGGAAATCTCCCTTGCTCTGCGCCCGATCCGCCGGGAGCTGAAATGCTGCCAACAGGTCGCGGACAGAATACCGCAAATTCAAGAGCATATCCGGCTCGACCGGCAGAGCGTGGAACAGGAAAAGGCCGAGAAAACGAAACCCAAGGAAAGGAGGCACGACCTATGGAAGTAAGCGGCGAGGTGGCCGATCTGATGGTCAAGGAAGGACTGGAGGCCGCCAAGATTGCCACCGAGCTTTCCGCCAAAGGACTCGTCCATGTGGCGGCGCTGCTGGCCGCTATGGTCAAGCAGAATTACAAGGTGGTCGGCAAGGTAGGCATTGAACGGCTGATGAAAGACAGCAACGCCGAATCTGTTATCATCCCGATCAAGGCCACGGACTATGAGCAATTCCAGAAGATCGCCAAGCAGTTCGGTGTCCTGTACGCAGCCGCCAGGCATGAGAACAAGGAAACCGGCGTGCTGCACATCATTTCCAACGTGAACTACAGCGCCCAGCTTAACGCCGTTATGGAGGCGATGAATTACGCTGTGCCGGAAATGAAGCAGGAGGAACAGGTCGCAAAAAAAGCGAAAGCCCGCGCTCCACAAGAGAGATCCTCCGAAGAGCGCGGGACTGGCTTGAATCAACCGCAGAGGGATGAAAAGTCCTCCACCCGCCAGAAGCTGGCCGAGCTGGACAGCGTAGCAAAGCAGAAAAAGCAGAAAACACCTGTTCGCCATAATGACAGGACACGGTAAATGTGTTTCACCGTGAGACAAGTTTTTGGAGGGATGCCTATATAAATCAGAAGTCTTTCCGGGACGCCGCCCCAATGTGGGCGGCGTTTTCCCTGGCCGTGCTGTATCTGGCTGTGCTGGCCGCAGGCGTCTATGAGGATGGTATGAATCTCTTTCAGTTCATGGCTGTCTTTCCCGACGCTATGAACAAGCCCTATGCCCTGCGATGGACGCCGCACACCGTCAAATTCATGCTGGGCAGTCTGATCCTCTATGCGGGTGGGATTGCGCTTTACTATTTCTCCCGCATGAACAGGCGACCAGGCGAAGAACACGGTTCTGCCAAATGGGGCAGCGTCCGTGAGCTGAACAAGAAGTACAGCGACAAAGACCCAGCCAGGAACGTGATCCTCACCAAGCATCTGTGCATGAGCCTCAACGGGCGGCAGCACATGAGAAACCTCCTTCAGATCGTGGTTGGTGGCAGCGGCGCGGGCAAAACAAGGTTTGTCGTGAAGCCGAATTTGCTCCTTGCCAATGCCAGCTTTATCTGCACCGATCCGAAGGGCGAGCTTGTCCGAGCGGTAGCCCCATTCCTTTTACAGCAGGGTTATATCGTCAAGGTGTTCGATCTGATCGAGCCGAGCCATTCCGACAGCTATAACCCTTTCCGCTATATCCGCAAGGACTCCGACGTGTTCCGGCTGATCAACAACTTTATTCAGAACACCACGCCGAAGAACGCCAGCCAGAATGACCCGTTTTGGGAGAAATCCGAAATCGCCCTCGACTCCGCCCTGATGCTTTACCTGCTCCATGAGTCGCCGCCTTATGAGCAGACGATGGAAATGATGCTCACCCTGATCGAGTACGGCGGGGCGAAAGAGGACGACGACGATTTTCAATCCGCGCTGGATCTGCTTTTCGAGGCGCTGGAGGAAGAGCAGCCGGATCATATCGCCGTGCGGCAGTATCACATTTTCAAGCAGGCGGCAGGCAAGACAGCTAAAAGCATCCTTGTGTCCGCTGCCGTCCGTCTGGCCTCGTTCACGCTGCGGGAGATCCAGGACATTACCGACGAGGACAATCTGGAGCTTTCCAAGCTGGGAGAACGCAAGCAGGCTATCTTCTGCGTGATCCCGGACAGTAACGACGTGAGCCTCAATTTCCTTGTCGGTATGCTCTATACCCAGGCATTTCAAGAGCTGTACTACCAGGCGGACAAGGTACACATGGGCGGGCTGCCCGTTCCCGTGCGCCTCATGTTCGACGAGTTTGCCAATGTCGCCCTGCCGGACGGCTACGCCCGCCTACAGGCGACCATGCGATCCCGCAACATCATGGCCACGATTATCCTGCAAAACATTTCCCAGCTCAAAGCCCTGTTCAAAGACGACTGGGAGGGCATCATCGGCAACGCCGATACTTTTGTCTATCTCGGCGGCAATGAGCAGAGCACGCACAAATACATTTCCGAACAGCTCGGCAAGGAAACCATTGATACCAAGTCCAGCAGCCAGAGCAAGGGGCGCAACGGATCGTTCTCGCAGAGCTTCCAGCAGACAGGCCGCGACCTTATGACCCCCGATGAAGTCCGCCTATTGGACAACAAAAACGCCATTGTGTTCATCCGCGGGGAAAGACCGGTCATTGACGAGAAATACGATCTGATGAAGCACCCCAATGTTCAATACACCGAGGACGGGGGCGCAGCGCCCTACGTCCACAGCCCGCATTGTCTGTACGATATGCGGTATCTACTATCTACAATGGAGGAAACTGAATGAAGAAACCCACTTCCAAACGCGCCAAGATTTTCATGTCTGTGTGGAGCGTCCTCACGCTCTGCGTTGTCTGCTTCAGCACCACCGCTTTTGCCACCGGCGGTGACCCGATCACGGTGGTCAACAATCTGTCTGACTTTATCTTTTCCGCGATCAAGGCCATCGGCGTGATTATCCTCGGCTGGGGCATCGTCCAGGTCGGTATGTCGATCCAGAGCCATGACGCAAGCCAGCGATCCCAGGGCTTCCTGTGCCTGTTCGGCGGTCTGGTGATTGCCTTTGCAAAGGAGATCCTCGCGGCTATCGGCGCGGTATAAAAGAAAAGGGGTAATGCGTTTCATGGTGAAACGCATTACCCACTTTGGCAGATGGATCAGTCTTCGTCAGCGTACAGGAGTTCAACGAACTGCGCGGGAGAATAAACCGGCATGGGAGCGCCTGCATAATCCTTGAGATTGCGCGTAACGATGCAGTCGATTTCGGCGCGGGCCGCAGCTTCGATCATTACTGCATCCTCATAGTCAGAAATGTCGCTTGTCAGCGCCCTCCGGCAGTCGATTCCACAGGTGTCCAGGATCTCAAACAAGTTGAACAGGACGCCGAGAACCTTCTTTGTCTCTTCGGCGCTGTGCAGCGCCTTATGCATCAGGTAGTAAACATCCGTTATGGAATTGGCGGTGAGGAACCCTACACACCGCCGATTTGCCACGGACAGAAATACAGCCTCGGCGTCCTTGTTAAACGGTTCTCTGCTTTGCAGCGCGTCAATGATGATACAGGTATCAATCAGAACATTCATACCGTCTCTAACCGCTCCCTATGTGCCTGCTCAATGGTCATGTCGCCGGGGATGATGCCGAACAAAGATTTTGCCATGTCAACTCTGTCCTGATACGGATTCGTAAGCTTGGCAACAACCTTGCCGTTTCGGGTGATGAATACATCCTCCCGTTCCGCCATCAAGAGATACTTGCTTAGGTTCTGCTTCAGCTCTGTTGCGGTAATGGACATATAGGACTCCTCCTTTTCGTCAAGATTGGGTTCATCCCTATTATATGCCAATCGTACGATTTTAGCAATAGAATCGTACGATTTCATTTGTGAATTTTTTGGAATGTGAGGTGTAAACCATAAGTGATAACTGGGTCATAAGAAACCTTGAGCGCGCCATTGCCACCTGGAACGATAAGCTGGCCGAGCTATGGCAACTGATTACGCAGACGCCGGAAACCTTTAAGGGTGGGCAGATCTGGAGCGTGATCGTCAACATCAACTCCGCGTTGGTCGGGATCGGCTATGGCCTGCTCGTCCTGTTCTTCGCAATCGGCGTCTTTTCCTCGGCGGCATCCTTTCGGGAACTGCAAAGGCCGGAGTTTGCGCTGCGTCATTTCATCCGCTTTATGCTTGCAAAGGTGGCCGTGGGCCGGGGCATGGAGCTGATGACCGCGATCTTCTCCATCTGCGGCAGCGTCGTATCCGCATCCATGAACAGCATTGGTGGCGGTGTCACGACCACAGCAGCACTCCCCGCCGAGATCGTCAGTGCCATTGAGGATGTGGGCTTTTTGCAAAGCATCCCGCTATGGCTGGTGTCCTTCCTCGGCAGTCTGCTCATTACCGTCCTGTCTTTCATCCTAATTCTCACAGTGTACGGGCGGTTTTTCAAGCTGTATATCTATACGGCGATCTCCCCGCTGCCCTTTGCGTCCTTTGCCGGAGAGAACACCGCCGGGATCGGCAAAGCCTTTGTGAAGTCTTACATCGGCGTGTGTCTGGAGGGTGCCGTGATCGTGTTGGCCTGCCTCATATACTCGGCGTTCCTGTCCAGCGGATCGCCGGTGGTGGACAGCAGCCTGCCCGCCGTGACAATGGCCTGGGAATACATCGGGGAGCTTGTTTTCAATATGCTGGTGTTGACTGGGCTTGTGAAAGGTGCGGATCGGATCGTGCGGGAAATGTTCAGCTTATAAGAATAGCGGTGAGATCTTGTGATCCCACCGCTTTGTCTTAATCCGTTTCACCGTGAAACGCAATTTGCCCGTAGTCCAATACCGGCGCTGTTGCCAACACATGATCGAGCCATTCCTTCTCTCGGCGTTTCTTGGCCGCATAGCGCAAGCCCCAGGCCACGACGAAAACAAGGATGCTCGCCGCGAGAAGAATCCCGGAGAGCGTTTCATTTGCCGCCGCCCACTTTGGCCAGAAGAGGCGCGTTGCCACCAGCCAGCACCCCAGCGGGAACAGGTAAAGCCTCCACAGAAGTTTTACCACAAACGGCAGCACGATCAGCGCCCCGGCCACGATCAAAAGTTGTTGTATCATGTTCATATTCGCAAGCTCCTTTCTAAACATTTTTCTACTAATATTATCCCTCAATCGCAAATACCTGTCAAATTTTCGCACGAATTGGAGGTAAAAGCCATCAAAGAAGTAAAAATCCCGAAAGAGATACGGCAGTACAAGGAAAGCATTTTCTTTGGCCTGTCTGCCCGTCAATTCTTCTGCGCGATCTTCGCTGTCGGCATTGCTGCCGGCGCGTATCTGCTCCTGGGCGACGTGATCGGCAAGGAAACCGCAAGCTGGCTCTGCATCGTCCTCGCCGCACCCGCTGCCATGGCGGGCTTTTTTAATTACAACGGCATGACCTTCGAGCAATTCCTTTGGGCTGTCATCAAGACCGAGTTCCTGTTTGCCGGGGATCGCAAGTACATCGGAGAAAACCTCTGCTACAACAGCTTTATCAGAAAGGGGCGTGGAGACTTTGATTAAAACCCTTGCAGCCGCCAACAAGAGCGAGCGCGTGAAAGTGAAGGTGCCGCGCTCCGTTCAGCAGAGCATCCCGATCAAGCGCATCTACACCAACGGCATTTGGGAGGTCGGCAACAAGCACTCCCGCAGCTGGAAACTCACTGATGTAAACTACATTGCCGCCTCGCAGGAGACGCGGGAGAGCATTTTCAGCGCCTACTGTGGGGCGCTTAATTCGATGCCTACCGACGCTACAGCTAAAATCACCATCGTCAACCACCGGCTCAATCCTGCGGAGTTTGAGCGCCGTATCCTTTTCCCGTACAAGGATGACTGGCTCGACCATTACCGGGAGGAGGCCAACGGCATTATGAAAGGCCGGGCGGCGCAGAGCAACAATCTTGTCCAGGAACGCTTTGTGACGCTCTCCATCCCCAAAAGGAAGATCGAAGAAAGCAAAACCTATTTCCGCCGCGCAGGTGCAAATCTGCAAAAGACTTTTGCCCGACTGGACTCCGGAATCACCCCGGCCAGAAACTATGACCGGCTCCGCGTGCTGCATGACTTCTTCCGTCCCGGCTATGAGCAGTATTTCGACTATGACGATTATCTCTTTATGCGGACTGGCAAGGACTTCCGGGATCTCATTTGCCCGGACAGCATCAGCTTCAAGCGCAATCACTTTGAGTTTGGGGACAAGTTCGGGCGCGTCCTGTTCCTGCGCACCTATGCGTCCTTCTTGACGGACGATCTCATTTCCGATCTGACCGAGTACGCCCGCGATTTGATCCTGTCGATCGACATGATCCCCGTGCCGACGGACGAGGCCGTGAAAGAGGTTGAATCTATCATCCTCGGCGTTGAGACGGACATTACACGCTGGCAGCAGCGACAGAACAGCAAGAACAACTTTACCGCCGAAGTCCCCCGCACGATGGAGCAGAAGCGGGAGAATAGCCGGGGCTTCATGGACGATCTGACACAGAACGACCAGCGCATGATCTTCTCGCTTATTACCATCGTCCATACCGCCGACAGCATGGAGGAACTGGACGCTGACACGGAAAGTCTGATCGCCATCGGCAAGGAGCATCTTTGCGATATATCCCCGGCGCGTTTTCAGCAGGAGGACGGCTTGAACACCGCTTTGCCCTACGGCCTGCGCCGCATTCACGCGCTGAACACCCTTACCACGGAGAGCTGCGCCGTGGCGATCCCGTTTAGGGCGCAGGAGATCCAAGACCCCAGCGGCTTGTCCTACGGGATCAACGAGGTCAGCAAGAATCCCATTGTCTGTGACCGCAAGCTGCTTTCCTCTCCCCATGCTTTTTATCTCGGTATTTCCGGCTCCGGCAAATCTATGGGCATGAAGTCCACCATTATGAATGTCGCCCTCGGCACTGACGACGATATTATTATCGTGGACGCCGAGCGCGAGTACGGCACCCTGGCCCGAGCCTTCGGCGGCGAGGTCGTGGAGATCAGCCCGAACAGCAATCACCATCTGAATCCGCTGGAGATCCCCGCTGGGTACGAGGATGAAAACCCCGTGGCTCAGAAGTCCGAGCTGATCATGAGTATTCTGGAACAGCAGATGGGAACCGGCTCGATCAGCGGCAGCTATAAGTCTATCATTGACCGCTGTACAGCAAACATCTACAAGCCCTATCTGCGAGGGAAAGCACCCGCACCGCTCCTGTCCGACTGGCGCAACGAGGTCATGCGGCAGCCGGAGCCGGAGGCGCGGGAGCTGGCCTTGACCGCCGAGCTGATCACCGAGGGCAGCTTGAATGTATTTGCCCATTCCTCGGACGTGGATATGGGCAATCGTATCATTGTTCTCGACCTTTACGAAATGGGTGACTCCCTGCGCAAGACGGCGCTTGTGGTCACGCTGGAGGCCATTCAAAACCGCGTCATGGAAAACCGGAAGCGGGGCAAGTTTACCTGGGTATTCATTGATGAGGTGTATCTGTACTTCAAGTACCATTACTCTGCGGAAGTGTTGTATAAGGCATGGAAGCGTTTTCGCAAGTACGGCGGTATTCTGACCGCTGCCACGCAGAACGTGGAGGAATGTCTGACCTCAGACACGGCGCGCCTCATGTTCGCAAACTCCGAGTTCTTGATGCTGTTCAACCAGGCGGCTACTGACCGGGCGGAGCTGTCCAGCCTCCTGCATATCTCCGATACGCAGATGGGATATGTGACGGATGTTGAGCCGGGCCACGGCCTTATGCGGGTATCCGGCGCAGTCATTCCTTTTGACTGTACGATCCCGCAGGACACCGAGCTTTACCGGCTGATGAATACAACGCCTGGACGCAGCTGATATGGAGCGCAGCAAAGCAAAAGAGGCCGGGCGCAGGAAGGTTATCCGGGAGAAAGCCAATGCGCTAAAGGACAAGCCGCCCCGGAAAGCTCCGGCAAAAGAAGCCATTAAGCAGGCAGGCCGATACCACGCGATAGAAACGGCGAAAAAGCAGCTTACCGAAGCGCAGCAGACCATAGCCACCGACCAGGAGCAGCAGCCCTATACCGCAGTTGACAAGGTGGAAACCTATACCGCTAATATCGTCCACGAGGTTATCCAGCCACCCGATCAACTACCACATCGCCGGTACGGGAATGTGTCTCACCGTGAGACACATTCCCGCAACTCTCAGTCAGCAAAAGCCGTCACTCCCAAAGAGCGTATGCGGCGGCAAATGGTACAGGAGGTCAAAAAGCAAAAGGCCGAGGCAAGTAGAGAGCAGATTCAAAACTTGTCTCACGGTGAGACAAGTTTTGAAGTCACGGAGACGTCTCCCGCAATGCCAAAGGATCAAATGCGTCAAAGTTATCTCCACAGCCAGGAGCGCAGGCAAGAGACAGAAGGCAGCTTCGATAAGCTGGGCTACGACCGGGCTGATAATGATCTCCCGCCTATTCAGAAAAGGAGTGCGGCTGTACGGCAAGAGCAGGCAAACAATATCTCACAGCATCGCAGAACACGCGAGGACAGAAAGCAAATCACGGGGCAGCGTCAAAGGGCGCTGCCCCGTGATACTTCCTCAACAGGAACATCTAAAGCTCAGATCGTCAAGGAGCAGGGACGCAGATACGCCCGTGACCAGGCGGTCAAGGAGATTAAGACGAACTCCGTAAAAGGCGCGGCTAAGGCCGGAAATGAGTTTATCCAGAAGCTCGGCGCAGCCCTATCAAGAGCAGTCCGGCCAAGCTCAGACGATCTTATTATGTACGGCGGCTTTGCGCTGATCATGATTGTGCCGCTTATTATGCTGGCCGGAATCGCTGTTGCCCTGTTTGGCAGCGGCGAGGGACACAGCGCCTATGTTCCTGTCAGTGCGGAGGTCGAGGCATACACGCCGATCATTCAGATCTATGCCAATCAGTACGGCATCCCGGAATACACTGAGCTGATGAAGGCCGTGATGATGCAGGAAAGCGGCGGGCAAGGCACCGATCCCATGCAATGCTCAGAAAGCGGATACAATACGCGCTATCCCCATGCGCCTAATTCGATCACCGATCCCGAATACTCCATCGACGTGGGCGTACATACGTTGGCCGACGTACTGAACATGGCGGGCGTGGAAAGCCCGATAGACCTTGACCATATCTCCCTTGCTCTGCAGGGCTATAACTTCGGCCCAGGCTACATTTCATGGGCGCTGGCAAACTACGGCGGCTATTCCGAGCTGAATGCAATCGAGTTTTCCGATATGATGGCCGCGCAGTACGGATGGGCGGGCTACGGTGATAAAGCCTATGTTTCTCATGTTCTCCGCTATTATCCTGTTGGACGGCTCTTTATGGGCGAAGGAAACGCCGCTATGGTAGCCGTGGCACAGTCACAGATCGGCAATGTCGGCGGCGCTCCTTATTGGAGTTGGTGGGGCTTGGACTACCGTGTGGAGTGGTGCGCGATTTTTGTGAGCTGGTGCGCCGATCAATGCGGCTATCTGGATGCCGGAGTATTGCCGAAGATGGAGGGCGTGCGCCCCTATGTGGACTGGTTTATAGAGCGCGGTCAATGGCAAGGCCGGGATTATGAGCCGAGCCCCGGCGATATTATCTTTTTCGATTGGGAAAGCGACGGCCTGGCCGATCATGTCGGGATCGTGGAAAAGGTGGAAAACGGGCTGATCTATACCATAGAGGGTAACACCGGAGATGTATGCGCAGAACGGCGCTATACGCTGGGTTCAGCCCCTGTGCATGGCTTCGGTCTGCCTTTGTATTGATAATTCGTTTCACCGTGAAACGGATTAGATGTTGTAAGCGGGAGCGACAAATCGCTCCCGCTTGTGTTTTAGCCTCGGCCAAGATTCAAAATTCCAATGTTGAAATCGGGATCATACTCATACAATTCGTCTGTTACGTCAATCTCCAATTCTCTTGCGATATGCTCCAGCGTCTCAAAATCAGCAGTGCCGCTGATCGTCAGAAGATAACCGTATTCTTCGCTGAACAGAATCACATAGTTCACATTTGCCAGTGCGCCCGCATGCCCCACAGGATCCCATTTTACACTTAACTCCTTGACCGTCAAATTGTCCCATTGCTCTTCTTTGACCACGGATACCTCACCATTTACTACCAACTGGAAACCAGATGCGGCATATTGAACCCCAATATCATATAAAATGTCGTCTGCATCCCAATGACCACATTTGCAATACCAGCCTTCCTCATCAATATTCTCCGGCTCTAATACCATAATTTCCGCAGGCACCCAATGGGGCTTAAAGCGGATTTTGTGCGGGACGGATTCACAGTCATAGTCAATTACCATTCCAGCGTCGGGATAATACTTTCCCACATCGAATTTCTCTCCGTCTGCGTTTTCGTCAACCCATGTCCCATGTATGGTTTCCTCTGGGGCGGGCGTTCGCCATTTCAGGCCAAAAAGGCCAAGAGCATAGGCTGTGACTGTAAACAGGGATACCAACACCGCGGCGATTAGAATCGTACTGACCACTTTTCGTACTACATAACGGCGGTGCCTCGGCTCAGCATTTATTTTCTCCATAACGCGAGCCATGATCCGGGTTGTCGATTCGGCATCAAATCCGTCAAAACTCACATTTTCCGGGAAGCAATCAGCAGCCATGTCAGCGATAGCAATCTTCACAGTGATACCCCCTTTCTTCCAAGTGCTTTTTCAGTTTTTCTCTGCCACGTGATAGTCTTTGCCGAACAGCAGCAGAGTTGAGCTCCAATGCAGCTGCGATCTCATCCGTTTTCTGATATAGGAAATAGTACCGCATAAAAATGGAACGATCCGGCTCCGGCAAGTTGTCCACCGCTTGACGTGTCAAGCGCCGAATATCTTTTTCCAACAGCTCCTCTTCCACATCGGGAACGGTCAGAATCATATATTCCTCTTCAAGAGGAACAGAGAGATGCAAATAACGCAGCTTGTTTTTTGCAAGATTGCGTGTAACGGCGGCAAGATAAGATTTTAGTTTTCCATCCTCGATTTCCGCAGCGTGATTCCAGACAGCAAGAAAAGCGTCAGAGGCGACCTCCTCCACATCTTCCTGCTGCAACGGAGGAATAGTTATGTTCGCCGCAATCGTCCTCACATAAGTACTGTATGTTTTTATTATTTCAGCCAAAGCGCGGCTATCTCCGGCTACAATACGCTCTAATAAGCGTTTCTCGGTCAAGACGGCTCACACTCCTTTTCTTTCTATTCTTTTTCACTATCAATAATAACACTATGAGGCAAATTTTTGTGACAGGTTCCCCTAAAAAAAGATTTCTGTCACATTTTTTCCTTCCTTGGTTTTCTTAGTAGCAGAGACACCAAAGGAGGACACATCTTTGAAAAGAGTATTGCCAATGATTTTGCTGCTTGCCTTGCTCTTGCAGCTTTGCGCCTGTGGCACGGATAAAACCGAACCTATGGTTGAGGAATATCCCTTAACGGCGGAAGGGACGCATATGGGCTATCTGCCACAGGAAATCCCAGCCCCCGAGGACTGGGGTGACATGCGCGACGTTACGCTCTGTGGAGATAGGATTTATGCTACAGGCACCAATCGGATAAGCCAGGAAGACCTTATGAATGGCCCGGTAACAGTGACCCCCTGGCTCGGAGTGTATCAATTATCCGATGATCGCTGGCAGCTAATAATGTTGCCCGAAGAAGTAGCCGGTGAGTTTCGCAGCATTTCCGCAAAGGATGGCATTCTTTGGGCTTTGCTCGTTGAATACACAGAGGTTGGTTTTACTTTCGACCTGCTTCACTATAATGAGGCATCAGATGAAGTTGAGTTCCGTTCCATCCCCTTTTCCGCCGCCGAAGGACAAATCGGGTTTGGCTTTGCCGGGATTGTCGCATTGGGTAACGACCAAGCGATCCTATATGATGAAAAGAACAACTATGTAATCGACAGCGAGGGAAACTGTCTGAAAACCATTCCCAACACAGAGGGCAATTTGGATTGCCGCATGGAAAGCGGCGAGGAAATCTTCGCCCGCTGTACAAAAGACGGGCAAGACGGGTTTACTCGATTCAATACAGAAACCTTGAGTTTCACCGATTTTATACCGCTGGATACCGCAGCTATAGAATCCAGCGAGTTTGTCAGCGCAGGCGAAGTGCGAAGTTCTCGCTGTGAGAGCGAACGGGGTAGCTTTCTCCTCTGTGGGAATGATGGATTATACCGCTTTGACACTTCAAATGGCAGCACAGAAAGTCTTTCTCCATGGACGGATTTTGCGCTCCGGGCGAGAGATTTGACCATGCCACAGGTTACCGTTCTTGAAAGCCAAAACGGGGATTTGTACTGCTGCCCCTTTGGCTCTTATTTGATAAAATTACAGCCAGCAGAGCTTAAAAACAAGATTACGCTCCGCTTTGCCTGTTACGGTAATCGTCACCAGTACCAGGATGCAATCATACGCTTTAATAACACAAGCTCTGACTATAAGATTGAGCTTGTTAGTTTCGACCAGTTCACTCCCGGCGAGCTGGAGCGGTTTCAAATTGAATTTGCCACGGGGTATCATTACGACATTATTGACACAGCACTTCTCCCGCCAGGCAGCGCAGACGGTTCTGTTCTTGCCGATCTCCTTCCCTTAATCGATAGCGACCCGGACTACAGCCGCGAGGACTTCATACAGCCGATTTTGCAGGGCATGATGAAAAATGGTGGGCTGTATGAGCTGATTCCAGGCGTCACGATCATGAGTCTGGCAGTGAGTCCCGACGACTTTCCCGGAGAGGCAGCATGGGCAATGGAGGCCATAACAGGCACGAGAGTTGGCAAGCCTGTGTTTTCTGCCCGTTGGAATCGGGAGCAACTGCTGGATTGGTTCTGCCTCGCGGCTTCCGCGGAGTTTGTGGACTGGGAAAACGGAACGTGCAGCTTTGACAGCGATCTTTTCAAGTCTTGGCTGCAGCTTATCAAAGATGCGTCCATTTCCAACGACTTGGGCGAAGCGGTGCTCCTATCTCCGCAATACAGTGCGACTGCCGGCGCATGGCCGTATCTGGATGAGCTGGATGGTCAGTATGTTTTTGCAGGTCTCCCCGGTGCTTCCTCTAAAGGATATTTTATGCGGCTCTCTGATCTGCCGGGTGACCAGGCGGATGAAATTCGTCTAGGCATCCCTGCGAACAGCCCATACCGTGAGGCCGCATGGGAGTTCTTGCGGATCTTCCTTCTGCCGGAGTACGGTTATGATATTCCCATACTAAAGTCGAGCTTTGGGTCTCGCCTTGAAACATACATCGGGAAGAAAAGCTATTTGCCCGATGCGCCGAGCTTTTCGACAGAGGATGCGGAAAAGTTACGGGAACTTGTTTATACCAGCACAAAGAGCATCAGGGATGAAGAAACGCTCCGTGAGATGATCCGCACCGAAGCCTCTGCCTATCTTGCTGGCCAGCGAGATCTCGACGAGACTGCAGCGCTTATTCAGAGCCGCGCGAGTATCTATATTGCGGAGCAGTACAGCTAATAGAAAAAGCAGCTCTGTCTATGTAACTCAGCTTTTAATTCCTGTAGCGAAACTTGTTTCACCATGAGACATTTTTCAAACCCATACAGATGAATTTTGGAATAGGGGGAAAAGAAAAAATGTGTATTGTATTTAATCGTTTTTCCAAACTGCGGTCTTTAAAAGCAAAAGAAAGAGATGCAAAACGAGCGAATGCATTAAAGCTGCTAAAAGCGATTCACGAAATTGACGATAAGTATATTGCCGAGAGCCTTTTGCTGTCTGACTTGAAGGGATGCTATGGAAAAGAGCTTCCTAACTCTGAGAAAGAAAGCATCGAGAGGATCAAAGAGCTCACATATAAAAAAATCCGAGCGTTGGAAAAGCAAAATGAATGATACTCTTTTTTCAAAGTATTTGAACTGATTTGCCGAACACATCAATGCTTTTTTGTATGAAGAAAATGAGCTAACATAATGTAATTCGTTTCACGGTGAAACGGATTGCTTGCAGCAGGAAGAAAGGGATGATAGGCATAGACAGCAAAAAAGAAATGCTCTGGCTCCCATGTCCAAAATGTGGAGCCAGGACGAAGATCAAAATCTACGAGGACACTGTACTTCTGAATTTCCCCCTATACTGTACCAAGTGCAAGGAAGAAACCAAACTCGGTGTGATAAAATATAAGATCGTAGTTAGCGACGAGCCAGACGCTTAAAGCGCAGAGCCTGCTACTCCGCAAGTGGAGAAGCAGGCTCTTTTCTTATTTTCCGGTAATTAAGCTCCGGCCTTTTACGATCCCCAGCGCGGCTTCAATCACGGGAATTAACTCGCGGATTTGGTCGTCGCTGCAATCGGTCAGCAGGATTTCAAGCTGTTTTTTTGCGGGGCTATCCTCCTCTTTCTTGGGGTAAAAGATTTCGTAAGGGTCAATTTGAAGCACATTTACAAGTGAAAAGAGTACGTCCATTTGAGGATTTGCGTCATAATGCTCAATTTTCCTTATGGTTTGCTCCGTTACGCCCGATCTCTCGGCCAGATATGCCTGTGTCCACCGAAGCTCTTTACGCTTTTTGTATATGCAATCGCCTAATGCCTTTGAGTATTCCGCCATCATAATTCACCTCAAAGCAATTCTACAATATCGGTTTCAATGTCGGAATTTATCAAAATAATGTTTTATGCGAAAACTTAATAACGATTTTTAATGCGTTTCACAGTGAAACGCATTGAGCAAAAAATTGAATAAAAAAATATTGCTGATGTTTGGCAAAAGCACCTCTCTCAAACGGGTTAGTAGCGGAAGGGAAAAGAACCGCTCCCCGCGGCATGGAGGGAGGTTGATATTTGGAACTCACGGCATCCCAAAAGAAGGCAATCCAGCGGCAGTTTGACTGTTTCTGCAAGAAAGTGCTTCGGGAGGAAGCCCGTGACTATATCCGTAGCATGAAGCGTTTGGCAGAGAAGGAATCTTCCTTTTCCGAATTGTCCGAGGCGCAGATTGCTGAACTATCCTGCCGGGACGAATACCCGTCCGATCTCTCAACCTTTTTTGTTCGAGGCCAGGCTGTTGTCGTCCGAAATGACCGTCTGGCAGATGCAATCTCGGCTCTACCGTCAGACAGGCAGGAAATCGTTTTGCTCTCCTACTTCCTGGATATGCCGGATCGTGAGATAGCGGAGCGGCTGGATATGGTACGCAGCACCGTGCAGTATAAGAGGAAAAACGCTCTCAAAGAAATCAAGAAGAAAATGGAGGGGTGATTTTGAGAAGCTCAGCGGATACCGCATTTGTGCCTTATGAGGCAATCGTATTAGCCTCAAAGGGTGATGTAGACGCGATCACCGTTGTTCTGGATCATTATGAAAGCTACATAGTGGCGCTGTCTACACGGACTCTTTATGACGAAAACCGATTGCCTCATTTGTGCGTTGATCCCGAAATGCGGCGCCGTCTGGAAACCAAACTAATTACCCGCCTGCTTCGCTTCGACGCAAGCAACACTATTTGAAACAGAAGCGCGCCCCCTTTCCGTGCTTATAGAGAATAAGGGGTAAAGAAATGTACAACTTCAATTCTGACGAAAAGATCGCAAATGTTCAGCCGGAGGATATTGCAAAGCTGCTCCGCAGCATGGGAGCAACCGGCAACTTCCGTGGCTTTGACTACATCGTTTTTATCATCTATCAGAAACTGCAGCATCCAAATCAGCAGTATTGGACGACAAAGATGGCCTACCCGGAAACTGCAGCCCATTTCAATGTGACGCCCGGATCGGTGGAACGCTCGATCCGCACGACCATCGGCTCGATATGGGACAAGTACGATCACAGCGATATTGACCGCGTAGCTGGGAGGCATCTTGAAGATATACCCACCAACAGCGAGTTTCTGGACATTGTAGCTGCCTATTTGAGCTACGGTGCCTACCCGCGCGACGACAGTTATTTTCGCTATTGACTGGTTCATCGGTCAGCCAAAGCACATCGGGATCGGTGTGCTTTCACGGGTCGATGACCCAAAAGACAACTGAATAGGGCAAGCAGATACGTTCTGCTTGTGGGAAGCCAGGCAGCGGGTGCGCCGGGATCGTCAGTCGGCATGGAGGTGAACAGACCGACGGCAGAGCGAATAACACCACCGCTGTATGCAGCCAACGGCACGGCTGCTGGCCATGATCCGCAAGCAGGTATAATGATACTTACGTTGATGGCACGTCACAGAGTCAAACGTCCCGCCATAAGCATGGAGGGAGGCACGAAAAACATATCCTACGGAGCGGCCCGCCCCGCCGCCGTCTGTCCTTTGCCTTGGAAAACATCGTGATACCTTCGATCCGCACTACACAAGAGTGCGGATTTTGTCGTTTTTATTCGTTTCACCGTGAAACGCATTTGGGAGGAAATCGTTATGCTGCAGTTTATTCTTGGCCTTATGGCAGGCAGTTTTTTCGGCGTCGCGATCATGTGCCTCATGCAGATGGCCCGAAAAAATGATGATAAATAAATCTCTAAAAAACGTTCTGAAAATTTGACAAGAATCGACAATAATGAGAAAATCATGATAGGAAGTGTGTTCCCTATGTACCTTGAAAATGTTGAATATCCTGTCATTTATAAAGTTGATTTGGCTGTGATCTCGCGGAGCGGAAACGGGCGGGAATGATATGGAAGAACTGCTCTTTGAAGCCTACCCGGACATTATGACCGTTCTGCAGGTCAGCGAGGCTTTGCACATCGGACGGAACAGCACCTATAATCTCATAAACAGCAATTCGATCCGGCACCTTCGCATCGGATCGTCCATTCGGGTGCCAAAATCCTGCCTTGTGGAGTATGTGGCCTCCGCGTGGTACACAGTAAAGAACCCTGACAAAGCAGGCTGCTCTGACTGTCAGAAAGGAGACAGAGATGACTGGCAGCCTGCAAATCAAAAATGACAAGTACTATATCATCGTCAATCTGAAAGAGAACGGCAAGCGCAAACAGAAATGGATCGCTACCGGGCTTGATGTAAAAGGCAACAAGCGGAAAGCGGAACAGCTCTTGCGGGAAACGCTTTTGGAGTGCGAGAGAGCCCCAGCAAGGCCCGTGAGCAGCATCTTGTTTGCGGACTACATCCGGGCATGGCTGAAAGTTGCGGAGCGCAGAGTGGATGCTGTGACCTTTCAGGGCTATAAGCTAATGGCAAACGCCCAGGTGATCCCCTATTTCGATCAGAGAGGACTTTTGCTTCAAGAGGTCACCCGATCCGATCTGCAAGCCTTTTTCGATGAAAAGGCAGCAAGAGGCCGCAAAGACGGAAAGGGCGGCCTGTCTCCCTCGTCTCTGCGGCAGTACAAAAATATTATCCTCCAAACCTTGAATGAGGCGGTGAAGAACGGCATGCTGCAAACGAATCCCTGTCAATTCGTCGAGCTTCCGAAGAAGCAGCGGTATGAATCCAGCTACTACAGCGCCGACCAGCTCAAAACCCTGTTTGACGCGATCCGGGATGACCCCATCTATCCCCTTGTGAAGATCACCGCCCTGTACGGCCTACGCCGGAGCGAAGTCCTGGGCTTGAAATGGGACAGCGTGGATTTCACTACCGGACGGCTCACGATCAAGCACACTGTTTCCAAGGTCACGACAACAGTCTGCAAGGACAAGACCAAGAACAGCTCCAGCCACCGATCTTTCCCCTTATCGCCCGAAGCAAGAGAAATCTTTATCCAAGCCAAAACCGAGGAAGCGATCAACCGAAAGCTCTGCGGCGCGGACTACGAGGAAAACGACTTTATCTTCAAGTGGCCCAACGGCACACCCTTTTCGCCGGATTACGTTTCCTCCCATTTCTCGCTTCTCCTGAAGAACAACCATCTGCCGCATATCCGTTTCCATGAGCTTCGGCACAGCTGCGCCAGCTTGCTCTTGAACAACGGCTTTACGCTGAAAGATGTACAGGAATACATGGGTCACGCCGATATTCAGATGACCGCGAACATTTACGGACACCTGGATATGCAGAGAAAAGAGCTTTTGACGCAGAAAATGGCATCCAGCCTCTTCTAACGCCCCGTTAGAAAAGTGTTAGAAAAACGTTAGAAATCGGCCCTTTGTCGAAGGAAAGTGAGAAACGGCAAAAAATAAACTCGCCTGAAAAGTTCTTAGAAATATAGAAAAGACCCGAAATCTTACGATTTCGAGTCTTAAATGTGGTGCGCGAGGCGGGACTTGAACCCGCACGCCCGGAGTGAGCACTAGAACCTGAATCTAGCGAGTCTGCCAATTCCACCACTCGCGCATCTCTGGAACGCTTGATTATAATAGCACCCGTTTGGACGATTGTCAAGTATTTTTTCCGCCGTTTCTTACATTTTTTTGCTTTACATCCCGCAGCCCTGATGATATATTGGGCGTATCAAAAATTGCAAAAGGAGTGATGCCGCTGTGTTTGACCGTTCCGGCACCAAACTGGCCGCTCAAAATCTGATAAAAACCGCCAAACCCAGTCCCATTTACGCCGGGCTGATGTGCATAGCGTTGTCCATCGTGGTTTCCTTTCTCTCTTCCCGGCTCAACAACGCTTTCACCCTGGATGAAATGAACCGGTATATGCAGTACGCCCTTGAGGGCCGGGTGGAACAGGCCTGGTCTATGCTGGAATCTCATACCCCTTCTGTGTCTGCTCAGCTCATCAATTTGGCGCTGCAGATCGTGACCGATATCGTAGGCGTGGGCTTTATTATTTTCCTGTTCAACACCATCCGCCGCACCGGCGCCTGCTTTGGCAACCTGCTGGACGGCTTCGGCATAGCAGGACGCATTATTCTGCTGTATATCCTTGAACTCATTTTCATCGTGCTCTGGTCCCTTCTGCTTATTATTCCCGGTTTCATCGCTGCCTACCGCTACCGTATGGCGATCTATCTTTTGATCGACCATCCGGAGCTGTCCCCCATGGACTGTATCCGCGAGAGCAAACGGATGATGGCCGGACACAAAGCGGAGCTTTTCCTTTTGGATTTTAGCTTTATTGGCTGGGAGCTTCTGGCGTGCCTCCCCTATTTGGGCTATCTTGTCCGGATCTGGACTGTCCCCTATATCGATATGACGCTCGCCATGTATTACGAATGGCTCTGCGGCAGGCCGTATGGTTTCACGCAGTAAACGCGGCGGCATTAAGAAAGCTCGCACACGCCGCCGCTCGTCCTCTCAGCCACAAGCCCGCTTCGCTTACACCGGGTCTTAGCGGCTTTGCCGCTTAGAGCCTGGTATACACCGTAGGGCTTCGATTTGGTTTAGCGGCCTTCGGCCGCCGTAGGCTCCCTTGTGTCGCAGCGTTAAGAAAACATGACTGTGTCATGTTTTTAGCGTAGACCTCCCCAGCTATGCTGGGGAGGGGGAACCGAAACAGAACCGCTTTTTTCTTCCTACCTTGGCACCGATTGCTGGCAAAAATCGAAGATTTTTGTCTGAGGGATTGTTTCTTCCGAATTACTTTGCGCTGAAATAGACGCTACGATCTCTCCAAGCTGCAACAAGCGGACCACCCATGCGGTAAAGAGAACGAGCCAGCCGATAACGCTTCGGCTGGCTCTTATGCGTCAATGATTTTTAAACGGGCTGAAAGCTGGTGCTGCCACCTCTGAACTTCTTAATACAGCATGTTCAAAAATTCGGTGAAGCTGTCCGCCGCTTTGTAGGTTACGGGAGACAAATCTTCGGACTTTTCACTGTCCCATACACAAATGTTAGGGTGAAGTGGATTTACTCGAAAATCTAAACATACCATATCTCCGGCAAAAAGCAGCGCAATTGGAACAAGCTCCATGCCGTCTGAGTCCAAATCTTCTATAATCAAGTCCTCGAACTGCATAATAACAGCATCCATATCGAGCCAAGCCAAATCTTCTCTCGAATGAAAGATTTCATTATCCAGAAGGCAGAAAAATCTTTCAATAAAATATGCATGTCCGTTGCAATTAAATTCTCCTTTATCGGGAACTGCGCCATTGTATTTCATCAAAAACTCTATAAAGTCGCTTGGAAGCTGTACTTCGTAATTCTGCTGAAACTCCTGAATGCGCATATGGCTTGGAAAAGGTGCAATGCTTTCTTTTTTTGCCTTAAACATACTCTCCTCCTTATCGTTTTCCATGTGCCCAGCCGCCGGGCGATCTGCCGCCTTTATGATATATAATATTATGTATCCCAAAGGGCACAAGCTCCATTTGGCCGGGAATCTCCGAATGGTGCCACACCTATCCCGCCGGTCGGCTTTGCCCGGTTTGGGCAAGCAAGGCTTTGTCAAGCCAGGCAAACTGAACTCTATCCCTGCTATGCCACAGGTTTTGCGGAAGGGAAAGAATGGCAGGGGTGTCGTTAATCTTATAAATCAATCCCGCTGCCAGAAAATCTGGATAATTTGTTCCTGGCTTTATTGGTACGTTTGGAATCAATTTTTGTTCATACGCTCTCTCCCTAATGGTTCTTCTCTGGCGTTTTGACAGGGTAGCATTACCGTATAGCTCCTTATAACTAAATATTTTATTTGACAACACTTTTTCCGCATACAAGACAGCATAATCGTCGGTTACCTCTTC
>CAZESU010000002.1:0-52643 GCA_964515275.1 uncultured Oscillospiraceae bacterium | reverse complement strand
AGGCCGACCATATTACCCCGTGGAGCAAGGGCGGAAAGACCGCCCCGGAAAACTGCCAAATGCTTTGTGCGGACTGCAACCGCCGCAAGAGCAACATATAGCAGATTTGCGCTTGCCGTGTAACAGCGGCAGGCGTTTTCTTTGCCGCTGTCGCTTATTATCGTGTAGTATCGTAGAGCAGATTTAAGCGACAACCAAGCGACAAATCAGCATAGAGCAACGGCGAAAATCCTTATAGATCAAGGGTTTTCGCCGTTTTTAATATTCTCTTTTTCAGAAAAGCTCAAATAACTGCCTTATGCGGCGTTAACATTCTGCCTCACCCTTTTTGCTTTTATATCTTGTCTTGCAGACGGCGGAGCATGAGCTCCTTACCCTCTTTGCCGGTCATACGATCAATACTCAGTTCCAGCATGTACATATGTCCGATGCCGCCGGCAATTTCCTTCTCGGTGATCTCCGCCTGACCGGGATTATACTTCTCCCCCAGGAGCTTGATCGCCGGGATCATCTCTTCCTCGTTCTCAAGGATACGGAGGCTTCCAAAGGCGATTACGCTGCGGTAGGCGGTGGTGTATTTCTCCGGCAATACCTCGTCCGCCGCCACCACGCAGAAGGAAGCACTGGAACAGGCTCGGGCCGCATCCAGCTTGTGGCCTGTTCTGGCACAGTGGAAATAAATCTTCCCCTCTGTATACACATAGCTCAGGGGCACAGCGTAGGGCTGTTCTCCGTCCCACAGGGCAAGCACCCCGGAAGTCCCCTTTTCCAGTATCTCAATACTCTCCTCTGCAGAGATCTGCTGGTTTGCTCTTCTCATTTCATGGTTCATTTTCTCTGCTCCTTTTATATACTCAGCCCAGCTTATCACCGTTTTTTACGGGCTTGTCAGGCTTGATCAGCACAACGCCGCCCTCACTGTACGTGCCCAGAACCAGAATCTCAGAGAAAAAGTTCGCGATCTGCCGGGGCGGAAAATTGACCACCGCCAGTACCTGCCGGCCGATAAGCTCCTCCGGACTGTAATGGTCGGTTATCTGAGCGGAGGAACGCTTGATCCCCAGCTCCTCACCCAGGTCAACCTCAAGCTGGTAGGCGGGTTTTCTGGCTTTTTCAAAGTTCTTCGCGCTGACGATTGTGCCAACGCGGATATCCAGCTTCATAAAATCATCGAAGGTTGCCATTAATGTTCTCTCCTTTGCGCGCTTTGTTTTTCGGGCAGTTCACTGACAATGGCGGCACCCAGAATCAGCACCGCGCCGATCAGTCCATATATGCTCATTTTCTCGCCCAGTATCAGTGCCGACAACAAGACTGCCACCACCGGGTCAATATAGCTCAATATGGCAAGGGTCTGTGATTTGAGCTCCTCCATGGAACCGAAATACAGATAATAAGCAAAGCCGGTATGCACTACACCCACTACCAGCAGCATCAAGGCGGAAAATCCGCTGAGGGAGATGCCCTGAAAGCAGCCGCCAAAAATGTTGTAGGGCAGCAGCACCAGCGCGGATATGGCAAGCTGCATGATGGTGCGGTCAAAGGCGGCTATGTCTTTCAGCTTTTTGTTCAGCATGACAATGGTGGCATAGAGTACCGCAGCGCCCAGAGCCAGCAGTACACCCTGGATCTCCGCTATGGCGGGAATGCCGTTTTCCGCAACGCCGGAGACAAACACCATACCTGCAAGGGCAGTCAGCACACAGAGCAGTTTCCTCACCGTCATCCGCTCCCGCAGAATAAAGGGGGATACCGCCACAATGAATATGGGAGCGGTATAGTAGCACAAGGTAGCTGTTGCCACGGTAGTATAACGGTATGATTCAAAGAGAAGAATCCAGTTTGCTCCCAAAAGGACGCCCAGAATACATAAAAGCAGCAGATTTCTCCGAAGCGCCTCTTTTGAGAGCCGCTTTTTCTGCGCCAGCATCACCAGCAACAGAAAGGGTGCGCCCAAAAGCCCTCTTACCATGGCAATAAGGGAAGAAGGCAGGGGAATGCAGCGTACGAATATTCCTATCGTGCCGTAAATGAACATGGACAGGATGACCTTTGTTCTGGCAGCTGCCTGTCTGTCCGTGGGTATCACCTCATATCTTTTGATATACCACCACGCCGAATTCCAGCGTGGTATCAAGCTTTTTCGCCTGTTGGGCCTTGGCCTGATCGGCGGCACCGGTCTTGTAATAATAGGGGGTCATTTTAAAAAGAGCCATAATTTCATCATTGCCCGACAGATGGATACGGTAGCGTATCTCCCGCTTTTCAAGGATGTGAAAGCCATCCTCTTCCATGTCTGTCACCGGGTTTTCATAGGGCCTGTCATAGATCAGCTCTTTCAGCTCCCATAGGTGTCTTGCCAGCGGATAGGCCCGGATGAGCTTCCCACCGGGACGGAGGACGCGCCAAAACTCCCCGCCCATAAAAGGGGAGAAGATGTTCAGCATCAGGTCAATGCTGCCGCCTGCAATGGGCAGCGCGGCAGAGCTTGCCGCCGCAAGGCGGAGCTCCTTCGAACGCTTGGCGGCGCAGATCAGGGCATCCTTTGAAATGTCTATCCCTACCACCGTGGGGGCTTTCCCGGAACGACTGAGCCGATTCAGCACATCACAGGTATATTTCCCCTCACCGCAGCCTGCGTCCAGCACCCGGACACCCTTTTCGGAATAGTGGTCTGCCAGATCTGCGATCAGGTCCGACAAGTTATCGTAGTAGCCCCTGCTGAAAAGCTCGGTCCGAGCTCTGACCATCAGCTTGTCGTCCCCGTGGCGCCTGCCTCGGCCGGAATGGAGCAACAGGTTTACATAACCACTTTTGGCGATGTCGAAGCTGTGGCCTTTCCCGCAGAAATATGTTTTTTCAGTTCTTGTCAGTTCCCCGCCGCACACGGGGCAGATGAATTCAGACATATTAAACGCTCCGGTAAATGATTTCATATTGTAACACGTTATCGAGATAAAAGATAGACGTAATTTTATTGAGCTTTGCTTTTTGCTGTGTTATACTAAAACTTATGAAAACGGTTAAAAACCGTTTTATAGCGCGAAGCGCGTGATGTTTTTATGAGACGTAAATTGTGCCTACGGCACAATTTGAGCGTGCACAGCACGCGGGATTCTTGATGAAACTTTTTAATCAAGAATCAGTATTACAATGTGCCCAATGAAAAAAAGGATGGAAGGTTTATGAAAGCTCAGAGAGAATTTCCCCGTTTTATCATCACGCAGAAGGGCACAAGATGGGTGGAGCAGGGACATCCATGGATCTATGCCGACGAGGTAATACGGGAGGAGGGAACCTGCGAAAACGGAGCCCTTGCGGACGCAGTCAGCGAAAAGGGCAAATATCTGGGCACCGGCTTTGTCAGCCGAGAAAGCAAGATACGGATCCGCCTGATCTCCCGCAATGCAAACGACCGCTTTGATGAGGCATTCTGGAAGCGCAGGATCAAATATGCCTGGGACTACCGCAAGACGGTCATGGGCGACGATCTGTCCTGCTGCCGGGTGATCTTCGGCGAGGCGGACAGCTTCCCCGGCCTGACTGTGGATCGGTTTTCGGATATTCTTGTGACCCAGACTCTCTCTGTGGGCATGGAAAAAGTGAAACCCCTGCTCTTCCCGCTGCTTTTGCAGGTGCTGCGGGAGGACGGACAGGAGATAAAGGGCATATTCGAGCGAAACGATGTGGCTATCCGCGGCCTTGAGGGCATGGAGCAGAACAAAGGATGGTTTGAGACAGAGGGGGAGACCCATCCGGAAAGCACCATCACCGAGATCTGCGAAAACGGTATTTATTACAGTGTGGACGTGGAAAACGGGCAGAAGACCGGCTTCTTTTTGGATCAGAAATATAACCGCCTGGCGGTGGCGAGGCTTGCAAAGGGACGGCGGGTGCTGGACTGCTTCACCCATACCGGCTCCTTTGCTCTGAATGCCGCAAAGGGCGGTGCGGAACATGTGACAGCGGTGGATGTGTCCGCCTCTGCTATTGAGATGGCAAAGGCCAATGCCCACCGCAACGGCCTTGAGGACAGAATGGATTTCATCACGGCAGATGTGTTCGACCTGCTGCCGGAGCTTGCCGCAAAGGGCAAAGCGCCTTATGACTTCATCATTCTCGACCCGCCTGCCTTCACCAAGTCCAGAAAGACCGTGAACAGTGCCGAACGTGGTTATAAGGAGATCAACCTGCGGGCTCTGAAGCTGCTGCCCCGGGGCGGATATTTTGCCACTGCTTCATGCAGCCACTTTATGCCCTCAGAGCTTTTTGTAAAGATGCTCCGCTCCGCCGCTCTTGACGCGGGAGTAGAGCTTCGGCAGATCGAGGCCCGGCAGCAGGCTCCGGATCACCCCATCCTCTGGAACGTGCCGGAGACGGATTATCTGAAGTTCTATATTTTTCAGGTCGTGTGAATTTGCATTCAATATGTTGAACGCGGAAGGGAAACCATCCGCGTTTCTTTACATCTGCCTGCGCCTGCCGCAGCTCCGGGGCATTGTGAGCTTATAGCTGTCGAGTACAAGCCGTGAGATTTCCTCATCGGTCATGCTGCCGTCCAGAATGATGCTCACCCAGTGGAGCTTGTTCATGTGGTAGGCCGGCACCACCGCGCTGAAAGTTGTCCGCCAGAAATCGCCCCATGAGGGCTCCGCTTTCACATTCATCCACATAGTGCCCTGATGTTTGAATATGGCGGCGAACATTTTTTTGTTGCTCCTGTGCCGCATGACAGTCCAGTTTATGTCGTCGAAGGGATAGTCCTCAAAGGCATCCGGCAGCTCCATACACAGCCTGATCGCTTCTTCCCGCGTCGTCATTTACATCACCCCGTATCGTTTTTTCCCATTATAGCACGTGAAGAAAACGATTCAATAAATTATACATATTTATTCATATTATCAATTGAATTCTTTATTGGATTAAAGTATTATATAAGACATATAAACAAAATGGGAGGGATGGATTTGAACTTCGATGTAAACAGCCCCATATTGTTCCTCATTGCGGGGCTTATTATTGCCGTGGTTCTGGCGCAGTCGGTGTTCTTCCTGGTGAAGGCGTGGCGGCGTGGCAAGGCCATTGGCATGAGCGGGGACAAACTGAAAAGAATCGCGGTGACGGCGGGCGTATTCACCATTGCCCCGGCGGTCGCCATCGTGATCAGCGTGATCACTCTGGCAAAAGATCTGGGTCTGCCGCTGCCATGGCTGCGGCTGAGTGTGGTGGGCTCCCTGTCTTATGAGACCATTGCTGCCACCAACGCCGAAAGCGCCATGGGTCTTACTTTCGGGCAGGTGAGCTCTCTCACGGCCACCCAGTATGTGACCATAGCAAGCGTTATGACCATAAGCATCATGGTGGGTATATGGCTGATGCCGCTGGTGGGAAAAAAGCTGCAGAACGGCATGATTTCCCTGGAAAACCGGGACAAAAAGTGGAGCGATATCTTCTCCTCTTCCATGTTCATCGGCATGATATCCGCCTTTGTGGGCTATGTGTTCTGTGACGTTACCAATGTCTTCAGCGGTGATCTGAGCGGGCTTATTCCAGTGCTGGTGATGGTGGTGTCGGCGCTGGTGATGTGTCTTGCGGGCGTGCTGGTAAAGATACTGAAATGGCGTTGGATCTCAGACTATGCCCTGCCTATCAGCCTGATTCTGGGCATGGCAAGCGCCATTCCCATCACGGCCTGGCTGTCCTGAGGAGGTGCGGATATGAAAAACAATCTTACTTATATGGATTCCGTCCACAGAGCGGGACGAATCTGGAATCTCTCCGTAATGGTGATCCTTTTCATGTACCCCATAAGCGTGGGCATCATATATCAGGCACCGCCTGACTGGCACGGCTTTCTCATGGGCGTCATCGCAACGGCACCCATGTACTGGGCAGTTGCGGTGATCGAAACCTTTACCTATGTGCCGATGCTGGGCGCCGGCGGCTCCTATCTGTCCTTTGTAACCGGCAATGTCTCAAACCTGAAGTTGCCGGTAGCGCTCAACGCCCTTGAGCAGGCGGACGTAAAGATCAACTCCGAGGAGGGAGAGATCGTATCCACCATCGCCATCGCCATGTCCAGCATTGTGACGACCGTTATCATCATTTTGGGCGTTATCCTGATAACCCCCTTGACTCCCGTGCTGAACTCCCCGGTGCTGGCCCCGGCTTTCGCACAGATCGTGCCCGCCCTGTTCGGCGGTCTGGGTGTGGTGTTCATCTCAAAGAACTGGAAGATCGCCATTGCCCCCGTGACGCTGATGCTGCTCCTGTTCATCTTTGTCCCCGCCATGAACTCGGGTACGGTGGGTATCATGGTTCCTGTAGGCGTGCTGTTTACTCTGGCGGTGTCTCGTATCCTGTATAAGAAAAATCTGCTTTAATACGGATTCTTGATTAATAAGTTTAATCAAGAATCCCGCGTGCAGTGCATGCTCATATTGTGCCGTAGGCACAATTTACGTCTCATACTGTTTTTCATAAAACCGTTTGGTTTTATGAAAAAGGAATCGCCTAACGGCGCTTCCCTTTTGCGGAAGATTGCCGCATAAGTCGTCTCATACAGTTCATAACGCACCTGCGGTGCTATAAAAAGGTTTTCAACCGTTTTAATAAGTTTTAGTATAAGGAGTGTAGGAAAAATGGCTGTTTTGTATGGTATCCTTGCGATAATCGTCGTCTTTTTGGCAGTGATTCTGCTCCGGGCGTTGGCCTTTAAGCCCCGCCAGACGGAGGAGACGGAAGTTGAAAACGTGGAATTTGACAAAGACAGAGCGGTAAAGGCTCTGGGCGAGCTTGTAAAGTGCCGCACGGTCTCCAACCCGGACAGGAGTCTTGAGGACGATGCGGAGTTTGAAAAACTTATTTCCCTGCTGCCGGAGCTTTATCCCAATGTGGTAAAAACCTGCCCCCTGCTGCGCCTTGAGGACAGGGCTCTGCTCTTTACCTGGAAAGGTAAGCGTGAGGGCGAGCCTGCTGTGTTGATGGCTCACTACGACGTGGTTCCTGTGGAGGAGGAAAACTGGGATGTGCCCCCCTTCGAGGCCATCATCAAAGACGGCGCCATGTGGGGTCGCGGTACCCTTGATACCAAGGTAACCTTTAACGGCATCCTGTCTGCGGCGGAGAACCTGATCAAGCAGGGCTTCACCCCGGAAAACGACATATACTTCGCTTTCTCCGGCGGTGAGGAAGTAAACGGCAGGGGCGCCGTCAATATTGTCAACTGGTTTACCGAAAAAGGCATTACCCCGTCACTGGTGCTGGACGAGGGCGGAGCCGTTGTACAGGATATATTCCCCGGCGTGAAGGAGCCCTGTGGACTGATCGGCATTGCGGAAAAGGGTATGCTGAACCTGGAATACAGCATTTCCGGCGGCGGCGGTCATGCCTCTGCACCTGCGCCTCACACCCCTGTAGGAAAGCTGTCCATGGCCTGCGTCAAGGTGGAGTCCCACCCCTTCAAGGCCCACTTTACAAAGCCTGTGCTTGAGATGTTTGATACGCTGGGCCGCCGTTCCAGTTTCCTTTACCGGGTGATCTTTGCAAATCTCTGGTGCTTTGGCGGGCTGTTGGATTCCATATGCAAAAAGAGCGGCGGCGAACTGAACGCGCTTGTGCGCACCACCGTTGCCTTTACGCAGATGAGCGGCAGCAAGGCATCCAATGTGATTCCACCCTCTGCCTCCATGGTATCCAATATGCGCCTGAATCCGGAGGACTCTGTTGAATCCGCAGTGGAGTACATCCGCGGCGTGATAAATGACGGGGATATCAAGCTCACCGTTGGCGACCATATGGAGCCAAGCCCCATCTCCCGCACCGACTGCGAGGGCTGGAAGCGTGTGTCCTCCGCTGTGGCGGGCACATGGAAAGGCTGCGTAGTCGCCCCGTATCTGATGGTGCAGTGCTCCGACAGCCGCCATTACCGCGACCTGTCTGACAGGGTGTACCGCTTCTCCGCTATGGATCTGACTGCCGAAGAGCGCCACACCATCCACGGCAATAACGAACATATCCGTATTGAGACCATCCACAGCTCAGTGGAATTCTTCATCCGCGTGATGAAGCAGTGTTGAAACAAAAAGCCTGTTCTGCAAAAACAGAACAGGCTTTTTTCTTATTCATCGTCATTTCTGCTTCGGATCGCGCCGACAATTGCCATTATTGCCGGGAACAGCACACCAGCTGCGGGCCAGACAATCCATGTCCGATTCCAGCCGGTTGTGGTGAAGCTCCAGGCCAGATATCCTGCCGTCACCAGAAGCCAGTACACCGTGGCTGCGGTGGCGGTAAGGCGGTTTTTCTGCTTTTCCATGCGGGTGTAGTCGCCCTCCTGCAAAAGCATGTTGGCGGCGCCCCGGTTCATTCCTGCGATGATCAGAAAGATTACGCCAATGCCCACAATGACAAGCAGTGCGCAGACACTGATGATGAGAGCAAGCCCACTCTCCGTGGCGCAGAGACTGGCAAAAAGAGGAACCACACTGAGAATACACAGTACCACGCCCAGAATAATATAGCCGGAATAGATCCCGGCATAGCGGTCTCTGCACTCCCGCGCCATGCCCGTGACCCCATAGGCGGTATCAATGTTTTCCTTTTCCAGAAACTCATAGGCCTGATTCTTTATGCCGTAAGGAATAAAAATGCTGACAGCTCCTGCCACGAAAAGCAGCAGAATGATAATGCCGAGGCCTGCGACCGCGTTCTCGCTTATGCCGAGTTCGCCATATTCACTGAAGGCTCCCAGCAGCATCAGTGCCACAGGAGAGATAATACACAGAAAGGTGGCGAAAGCGATTTTAGGAGCCCAGCAACGGCGGAAGCTGATAAACTGACTCGCAGTCTCCATATCCACCCGACGGATAGGGTCATCCTTTTCCTCTTTACTCTCTGTTAAAACCTCATTGCTGTCATCCAGATCATCTTTCAGCAGAAAGTCGGTGCTGACGCCGAAAAGGCGGCTCATCTCCAGTATACGCTGGATATCGGGGGTGGACTGAGCACCCTCCCATTTGGAGACAGCCTGACGGGATACTCTCAGCTTTTCCGCCAGATCCTCCTGCGACCAGCCGTTTTTCTTGCGTAGATCGATGATTTTGTCTGCCAATATCATTTGAACGTCTCCTTTGCCTCAAATTCTGAACAAAGACTACCATAATTGGCTGTTGCAGGCCAGAAAGCCGGCTGTTCTATTTGTCAACCGCCGGTTGCAGCAGGCATTTTCTGCAATTTGCAGCAATTCCCTCTCATACTGTTTTTTCATAAAAACGTTTGGTTTTATAGAAAAGGAACCGCCTAATACTGATTCCTGATTAAAAAATTTAATCAAGAATCAGTATTATATAATCCAAGTACGGCATTTTTGCCATGGAGAATTTCTACCATCAAAGTATCCGCCTCATTAAAACGCTGCTCATACGATCGGGTTCATCAGCGAACCGCCCGGAGCATAAAGCGCATAGGGCATTTTCCCGTCCCGAAGCTCCGGCGGACACATCAGGCACTGACCGCCGGTGCCCGCAAGCGACATTCTTTTCAAACCCAGCCTGCCCTGTTCCTTTACCGGTATGAAGCTTCCGACCCGGAAAGCTATATATAAATTATATTACGGTTATTTGAGATGGGCAATAAAAAACGCTTGACATATAGAGAAAGGGTAGTATAATAACAATTGAACAAATGAACGATTGTTCATATGAAAGAAAATTTGGAGGAAAGATGGCATGAAAAAGACTTATAAGATCGAGGTGGATTGCCCTGTCTGCGCCGACAAGATGGAGCAGGCGGCGAAAAAAATCGACGGCGTGAAGGACGCGGCAGTAAATTTCATGGCACTCAAGATGGCAGTGGAGTTTGACGAGAATGCGGACATAAAGGCTGTTATGCAGAATGTACTTAAGGCCTGCAAAAAGGTAGAGAGCGACTGCGAGATATATTTCTGATTATGACGAAGAAGCAGGAAAAGATACTGCGGCGCATCCTTATTGCCGCAGTTTTGATGATGATTGTGGCTCTGCTGCCCGTTGAGGGATGGCTGCGCTTTGTGCTTTTCATGCTGCCCTATTGGATCATCGGTTACGATATTTTGTGGGACGCGGTAAAGGGCGTGAAGAATTTGCAGCCCTTTGACGAAAATTTCCTGATGGCGGTGGCCACCGTGGGTGCCATTGCCCTGGGTGATTATACCGAGGGCGTGGCGGTTATGCTGTTTTACCAGATCGGAGAGCTGTTTCAAAGCTACGCCGTGGGCAAGAGCCGCCGCAGCATCAGCCAGCTTATGGACATACGCCCGGACTATGCCAATATTGAAGGGGAAAACGGGCAGTTGGAAAAGGTCGATCCTGACGAGGTACCGATTGGCAGCATCATTCTGGTGCAGCCCGGCGAGAAGGTGCCCATAGACGGCATAGTGGAAGGAGGGGAGAGCACCCTTGACACTGCCGCCCTTACCGGCGAGAGCGTTCCCAGAGACGCTGCCCCCGGGGACGAGGTCACAAGCGGCTGCATCAATCTGACCGGTGTTCTGCGTGTCAGGACCACAAGAGAGTTCGGTGAATCCACTGTGTCCAAAATACTGGAGCTGGTGGAGAATGCCAGCTCAAGAAAGTCCCGTTCGGAAGCCTTCATTTCCCGTTTTGCAAGGGTATACACCCCTGCCGTGTGTTTCAGTGCACTGGCGCTGGCTGTGCTGCCGCCTCTTTTCCTGCTGCTTACTGGCAGCCCCGCCCGCTGGGGAGACTGGCTTTACCGGGCACTGACCTTCCTTGTTATCAGCTGCCCCTGCGCACTGGTGATCAGCATACCGCTCAGCTTCTTTGCCGGTATCGGCGGCGCCAGCAGTGTAGGTGTGCTTGTAAAGGGCTCCAACTTCATGGAGACTTTGGCTCAGGTCAAAACGGTGGCCTTTGACAAGACCGGCACCATGACGCAGGGTGTTTTTGAAGTCAGCGGCATTCACCACAGCAGTATGGAGGAGGAAAAGCTCCTTGAATATGCCGCACTGGCGGAGAGCTATTCAACTCACCCTATCAGTCAGAGCCTGCGCCGGGCATGGGGCGGAGAGACCGATAAAAGCCGCGTCACCGACGTGACCGAGCTCAGCGGAAAGGGGCTGACCGCTAAGGTAGACGGAAAGACCGTAGCGGTTGGAAACGCGAAGCTGATGGAGCTTCTGGGCGTGGAATATGCGGAGTGCCATAGTGTTGGAACCGTTGCCCATGTGGCGGTGGACGGCCAGTACGCCGGGCATATTCTGATAACTGACAGGCTCAAGCCTACGGCAAAGAATGCTGTCTCTGCCATGAAAGAGGCAGGCGTAAAAAAGACCGTCATGCTCACCGGTGATACCCACACTGTTGCGGCAGAGACTGCGGGAGAACTGGGCGCTGACGAGTTTTATGCGGAGCTTCTGCCGGGAGACAAGGTCGACCGGGTGGAAGAGCTTCTGAGGGCAAATCAGGGCAATGAAAAGCTGGCCTTTGTGGGCGATGGCATCAACGATGCGCCGGTGCTGTCCCGGGCGGATGTGGGTATCGCAATGGGCGCCCTGGGATCCGATGCCGCTATTGAGGCGGCGGATGTGGTGCTCATGGACGACGATCCCATAAAGATCGCCAAAGCAATAAAAATCTCGAAAAAGTGCATCCGCATTGTGTATGAAAACATCGTTTTTGCCATTGGCATCAAGATCATCTGCCTTGTACTGGGCGCCCTGGGCATCGCGAATATGTGGGCAGCCATCTTTGCGGATGTGGGCGTTATGGTATTGGCGGTGCTGAACGCCATTCGTGCCCTGAGAGTGAAAAATTTGTGAGAGGAAAGAAAACCGATGATACACGAACACGACAGCGAGTGCTGCGAAGCGGTGGAGGTACACGAAGATCTGCTGAAGATTGTGCGGGAAAAGCTGCCTGCGGAGGAGAGTCTTCTGGATCTGGCAGAGCTTTTCAAGGTGTTCGGCGACTCCACAAGGATAAGAATTCTTTTTGTTCTGTTTGAGGCGGAGGTCTGCGTATGTGATCTGGCGGCGGCACTGAATATGACCCAGTCAGCCATATCCCATCAGCTCAATATCCTCAAGCGCAATAAACTGGTAAAGAGCCGCCGGGAGGGAAAATCCGTGTTCTACTCCCTGGCCGACGACCATGTACGGACTATCGTAAGCCAGGGCATGGAGCATATAGAAGAATAAAAGGGACAAAAAAACCTGCATTGCACAACGTCACTTAGTTAACGACCAGGCGACAGGGCATACCGCAGTAAAGGCAGCACACGGCAAGGCGAAAGCGGGCTGTGTGCTGTCTTTTTCGTCATCATGGCATGACAAGAAATTTGCGTGCAGATGCAATTAATTTGTCAAGCTCTTTTTTTGAAAATTTTCAGGCTGTGTTGACAAAGGAACTGGCAATATTGTATCCTGTCCGTATGGAGGAATAGACAGATGAATGATTTGGAAAAAGCGAAAAGGCTCCTTTCCGAGGGCGGATACACCTGTGTGATCTGCGGCGGAGAACAGGTATATTCAAGCAATGACAGAGGAGTAAAGCCCTTGTTGGAGCTTTTGAACCGGGGCGAAAATGTCAAGGGCTTCAGCGCGGCGGACAGAGTTGTGGGCAAAGCTGCAGCATTTTTGTATGTGCTGCTTGGGGTGAAAGAGGTACACGCCGGGGTCATCAGCGTACCGGCGGCGGAAGTATTTCGGAACTTCGGCATTGCAGCGGGATGGGATGAAAAGGTAGCTGCTATCCAGAACCGCACCAACACCGGCCTTTGCCCGATGGAGGGTTCCGTATGGAATATTGATGAGCCCGACAAAGCCCTTGATGCTGTAAAGGCAAAACTCCGTGAACTGATGAGTTAAAATAACGCCCTGCTGTCTTCAGACAGCAGGGCGTTATTCGTTTTTTGCGGCTTGATCCGGCAAGCATATCGAGCCACTTGCTGCGGCGGTTGCCGCAAGACGCATTTTGCCGTATTCCTTTGCACCGAAGTGACGGATCACCATCACGATGCGCCGGTACCGCCTCCGATGGCAACGCAGATAAACGCCATGGTGAGCGCGTTTGACGCGCCCACGGCGGCAAGAGTCTGCTCACCCACATAGCGACCTATGATAGCGGAATCCGCCGTGGTATACAGCTGCTGGAACAGGTTGCCATGATTATAGGCAGCGAAAATACCAGCAGAGCCGGCAGGGGGAGGTTTTTCAATAAGGTAATCGTTCTTCATTTTGCTCTCTCTGTTAATACTGATTCCTGATTAAAAAGTTTAATCAGGAATCCCGCGTGCTGTGCACGCTCAAATTGTGCCGTAGGCACAATTTACGTCTCATAAAAACTTAACGCGCTTCGCGCTATAAAACGGTTTTTAACCGTTTTCATAAGTTTTAGTATAAAAACAGCAGAAAAAGTTTCGTTCACTGCAACAATAATGTTAAGAGTCTTGCACAGACAGGATAGAATGTGATATAATTCCAACATATACCGAAAAGATGCGGAGCTGATCAAATTGACGGACAATGAGCTGAAAAAACTGAATCGGGTCGAACTTCTGGAGCTGCTCGTTGAGCAGAGCAAAAAGATAGACGAGCTGCAATCCCTGCTTGACGAGGCAAATGCCAAGCTGGCCGATCGACAGATATTGATAGACAAGGCGGGTTCCATTGCGGAGGCCTCACTCCGTCTCAGCGGGGTGTTTGAAGCAGCGGAGGAGGCTGCGAAGCAGTACCTTGAAAATATCCAGCGGCTCAGTGGCGAGCAGGAGCAGGTCTGCGCCCGCATGGAGGCGGAGAGCAAAAAGAAAGCCAGAGCCATGCTGCTGAAGACAGAGGAGCGCTGCCGCGCCAGAGAGCAGGAGGCGGATGCCTATTGGAACAGCATATCCGAGAAACTCCAGAAATTTTACGATGACCATGAGGGCCTCTACCAGATGCTCCAGCACAGCATGAGAAAACCTGAAGAGAAAAGTGCCGAATAACATAAAATGCGCCGTGTTTTGGACGGCGCATTTATTATTTCTTTGTTCCTGTGACCTGATATATCTGGTCATTGGCTATTTTTACAGTGACGGTAAGATATTTTGAGAAGATGGCAGCAAGCGCATCCTCATGCATAAGTCCCATGGACACACTGTGGGCGTAGCAGGAGTGATGCCGGTCGATCATGGCGCGGCTCATGCCGTGGGCCACTGTCAGAGTTCCGCCGGGATTCAGCAGGGAGCTTAGCCTGCATATAAGCCCTTCCGGGTCGGAAAAGTGGGGAAAGGCGTTGTAGATCATGATGCAGTCGAAGAATTTTTCAGACTGAAGCTCATCCGCATCGCCGCAGAGGATACTTACATTGTCCTGTGAAAATTTCTCTTTTGCGAGCCTGACCATTTCCGGGGAGAGATCTATGGCTGTGACGGATTTCACTCTGCGCTCAAGATAATCGGGGATTAAAACCCCGGTACCGCACGCCACGTCCAGAATGTCTTTCCCTTCGCTGACGCCTGCATGATTGAGGATGAAGGATATCTTTTCATCGTTGCGTATCATTCCCGCGTCCCAATCCGGGGCACAGCGGTCAAAAAACTCTCTGATCTCCCTCTTGTCCATGTCAGTCCTCATCCTTGGGATAACGCTCAGGGATAAGGTGGGCGCGCATAAGAGCGAATACGATGCTGGGTAGCAGAACCAGCTGGATGATGATGCCGGGCAGGGCGGTGACAAAAGAACCAGCCACCCAGGAGGCCATAGAGTAGCTTCCGGCGGAGAAGATGAGAGCCTTTGCGATACCGGAGGCCACGCGGCCCAGCAGCATGGCACCAATAAGACTTATATACAGGTCAGCATAGACCTTTTGTGTGTGGACAAACTGCATGATCAGCCCGGCTGCAAGGCCATAGACACCGCATTCCACCATCATTCCGGGCAGAACGGCGGCAGGGGGCATGCCAGTTATAAGAGCAGACAGGGCAGGGCCTGCCAGACCGCAGAGCAGACCGTAGGGCCAGCCGCAGATCAGGCCGCAGAGCAGCACGGGAATATGCATGGGCAGATAGATGGAGCCGGCATTGGGAACAGCGTGGAAAGCTTGGGGCAGCACTACGCAGAGGGCAATGCAGACTGCCGTGAGTATGGATTTCTTTACAGCAGACATTTTTTGCATGTTTTGTTTCTCCTTTTATAAATATAATATTTGCACTGCACAGAGCAGACAAACACAAAGAAAAGCAGCACCGTCCCGCCATGTGAGATGGAGACAGAGCCTGTTTTTACTTTTTCGATCGGTACGGTAGCCTCTTGCCTCCATGGCGAGGGACAGCTCATCCGCCCGCTTGAAAGCGGCAAGGAAAATAGGAACGACCAACGGAACCACAGCCCTCGCCTTGTCCAGAAGTCGGGGACTGTCAAATTTCGCTCCCCGGGCAGTCTGGGCCTTTCGGATCATATCCGCCTCTTCGAACAGAGTAGGGATAAACTGAATGGCTACGGACAATATCATAGCCACCTGCCCGATAGGGATGCCGAACAGCTTAAGGGGCATGAGCAGGAGCTCTATTCCCTCAGTAAGCTCCAGCGGAGCGGTGGTGAGGGTCAAAATGTTGCTGAAAATGAGAATGAACAACACCCGAAGTACCACGTTCAGCCCCTGCTGAAGTCCTGCGGGGGAGGGAGTGAATATCCACAGCTTGAACCAGGGCTCCTCCGGGCCGAAAAAGCACAGGTTCATCAGCAGAATGACAAGGAAAAACCATCGAAGCCGCCATACGGAGTTCAACGCGGAGGAGAGCGGCGTGCGGGATAAAAGCACCAGCAGGGCCGTAAACAGAAGCAGCACACCGTAGCCCCGGACAGTCTCTGTACCGATGACCGCTGCCAGCAGTACAATCAGGCATAAGAGCTTCACAAAGGCGCTGAGCCGGTGGATACAGGAGCTGCCCGGCTGGTACATGCCGGTGGGCAGAGCGTTCATTTCTTCTCACCTCCCAATATGGAGATGAGCCTGGGCAGAAGCTCCCCATACTTTATGGTGTCCTCCGAAAGGTCAAAGCCTTTTTGGCGTAGCAGCTCTGTTGCAAGCCGTACCTGGCCTGCGCCCACTCCGTTTTCCCGGAGCGCGTCATATTCTGCAAATACTTTATGGACAGGACCATCCCGAAAAAGCTGCCCGTCCTTCAGGGCGATGATCCGTTTTGCATGCTCTGCCAGAGCATCCGCATTGTGGGAGACCATGATGATGGTGATGCCTTTTTCGTTGAGTCCGTCCACCATTTCCAGAAAAGCCTCCCGCCCCAGCGGGTCAAGGCCAGCCATAGGCTCATCCAAAATGAGAATACCCGGGGAGGAGGCCAGGACACCTGCGATGGCAATGCGCCGCTTTTCTCCGCCGGAAAAACCCAGAGGGGATTGACTGCGGACTTTTTCAAAGTCGAAGCCCACGGTCTCCAGCGCCCGGCGTACGGCTTTCTCTGACTCCTCTGCCGTATAATCCAGATGACGCAGGGCAAAGCCCACATCCTTCTCCACCGTTTGCTCAAAAAGCTGATACTCCGGGTACTGAAACACCAGCCCTACACGGCGGCGCAGCCTGGTTCTGTCGTACTTTCCGGCATTGATGTCCTCTCCGTCCAGCAGCACCTGCCCCGACGAGGGCGTGAGCAAACCGGCCATGAGCTGAATGAGCGTGGATTTGCCGCAGCCGGTGGGACCCATGATACCGACAAATTCTCCGTCTTCTATATTCAGGGAAAGGTCTGTCAGCGCATGGCTTTGAAAGGCGGTACCGGGAGCATAGGTGTATGAAACGGAATTTAATCTGATCGGCATAGTTCCTCCACCAGCTCCGAAACCGTCAGCGGGCAGCGGGAGAGCTGTATTCCTGCGGCCTGAAGGTCATAATAGACTTTGACCGGTATGGGCGGGGTAAGCCCTGCCTGTTTTAAAAGAGCAAGGTCTGTAAGCATTTTTTGGGGAGTACCCTCTGCCAGAATCTGGCCATCGTGGATCAGCACTACCCGGTCGGAAAACACTGCTTCCTCTATATAATGGGAGATCATAACGATGGTCTTGCCATGCTCGTGGAGCTTTTTTATGGTGTCCAGCACCTCCCTGCGGCCTTCCGGATCCAGCATGGAGGTGACTTCATCGAAGATCATGATGTCCGGGTCAACGGCCAGAACGCCTGCAATGGCGAGACGCTGCTTCTGACCGCCGGAGAGAAGCTGCGGTGAGCGCTTTTCAAAGCCGCTCATACCCACAATCTCAAGGGCGCGGCATACCTTTTCAGGGATTTCGTTCTCTTCTACCCCAAAATTCCTGAGGCCGAAGGCGATATCCTCCTCAACAATGGAGGAGACGAACTGATTGTCCGGGTTCTGAAAGACCATTCCGCAGGCGCGGCGTATGCGCCACAAGTTTGCCTCCGCTTTTGCATTCAGCCCGGCAACGGAGAGTTCACCGCTCTGCACAGGAATCAGGGCATTAAAATGCCGGGCAAGGGTGGTCTTACCGCAACCGTTATGGCCCAATACGGCAACCATCTCTCCCTGCCTTACGGTAAGAGAAACGCCGTTTAGCGAGCGGTGCTTGCTGCCCTCAAAAGCGTAGGAATGGATCAGATTTTCAGCGGCTATGGCGTCCATGGCGGCTCCCGTTCTTTTTTTATCGCTGATTTCATTTTATAATATTTGCGGCGTCTTCACAAGCCCCCAGGGGGGATGAAATAAAGCTCCCGCAAAGCATTTCAAGATTTTAATACTGTTTTTTATAAAACCGTTTGGTTTTATGAAAAAGGAATTGCCTAACGGAGCTTTCCTTATCCTTCAGCGGCTTCTTCCCTTGCGCTTCCCGATCCCGGTCGATCTCTGCCCGTAGTTCTTTCTCATACCACAGGCTCTGTTCCTCGGCCAGTTCGTCTGTATACTTCCTGCTGTTGGCTCGTGCCTTTACGTGAGTCGAATCCACAAATACTACGGATCCATCCACCAGGCCTGCCTTCATGCACTCGCTTAATATCTTCTGAAAGATTCGTTCAAACAAATCTGTATCCTTGAATCTCCTGCTGTAATTCTTCCCAAAGGTGCTGAAATGCGGCACGGGATCACGCAGCCCTATGCCCAGAAACCATCGCTATGCATTGTTCACCTTAATTTCCTGAATCGTCTGCCGTATGCTTCGAATCCCAAACATATACTGCACCACCGGCAATTTGATCAGGATCACCGGGTCGAGGCTCGGGCGTCCGTTATCTTCGCAATAGCTCTCCTCCACCATTTCATAGAGAAAGCTCCAATCTATGGCGTTCTCCAGTTTCCTCACCAAATGATCTTCCGGCACCAATTCATCCAAACTTGTGAATTCCACCTGATCCCGGTTTCGGCCTCCGCCCCGTGTCATCTTTTCTCTCGCCCATGGGTCTATTTTACCATATAATTCTACCCAGGGAAAGCTCTTTCACCCTAGTGCCCTTCCTGGATGCTCCGGCATCCAGACGGCAAAGCTGCTCCAGCTTATCTTCTTCTTTCAGCTGATATTTCTGGCGGATGTTTTTGATCTCTTCCTGCTGTCTGGCTGAGTAGGAATACTGAAAAGTTTCGTTCTGTTTATTCTCCACGGAGAGATGCTCCTTCGATTTTTCTGATTTCCTTTGTTGACCGGACAGTCATAAAAACTGCCGTTGCCAGTACGGTCAGACACACCGCCACACCGGTGCAGGCGGTCATGACCTGCCGAAAGAAGGCGTTGTCTTCCTCCCCAAAAGCGGTCAGCATGGCCGTTTCAAGAGACAGCATGGATACAAGCGCCGCCGCAAAGCTGATGGCCTTGGAGGCGGACATGACCGGACTTTCATATTTTCGGTAACGGACGAGATTGACAATTGCCATGGTAAAAGTAAAAAAGGTGTAGGCCGCCATGGCGATGGTCATGATGTAGTGATACTGAAATCCTCTGTTCTGCACCACAATGTAAAAAACGATGGCCCCAAGGACAAGGTTCATGGCAGCCAGCAGCACACCGCACAGACGGTACAGCAGATACTCATGGTACTTGTCTTTCCCAAACCGGTTTTTCCGAGCCTCCCGGAGCAGAAAATACCGCATGATGCTAAGCAACACATAATACCCGGAGAGGGCGTAAAACCAGACAGAGTGGTTTACAAAGCCCAGCCACAGCTGCATCAGCGCATAGACGCAGTTCATGGCCAGCGAGCCGTACAGAGAGAGTTTTACCCGTAACCTTGCGTCGGAGGTATACCAGCTGATATATTTATTTTTCCGCTGGATTGCCTTGGCCTTTCTCCAGACAGCGGGCACTCTCACACAGACCAGGGTGAGCGCGTATGCCGAGAGAAAGTAGGAAACATAGGTGAGGGTGGAAGCAGGGTCTTCCTTGACAAAGGTGTAAATCAGCAGCGCCGCTGCTGTCGGCACCAGTATTGCCGTAAAAGCGACAGGGGGGAACAGAATTTCAATCAGCAGTCTTTTGAGCTTCTCCATCGGGAATCCTCCGCATTTTTATGGTAAAGACAGAGCCTTTCCCCACTTCGCTCTCCACATCGAGCGCACTTCCTGTAATGTCGATAACGCGCTTAACCAGAGCAAGCCCAAGGCCGTTACCCTGGGCGGCGTGGGAGGTGTCTCCCTGATAAAACTTGTCAAACATATGGGCGCCCACTTCCCGGGAAATACCGCAGCCCGTGTCGGAGATGCGGACAACAGCCATATCCTCTTCTGCCTGGAGCGTCAGCCCGATCCTGCCGCCTGGCTCGGTGAATTTGATGGCATTGGAGAAGAGATTGCTCCATACAAGGCTCATCATTTCCGAATCGGACTTGACCATGACACCGTCGGCAATATCCGTCTCAATCTCCAGCTCCTTCTTCTCCCACAGCTCCTCAAAGCCCAGCAGACATTCACAAAGCTGCGCCACAAGATCGTAGCTCTCGGCTGCCGGAAAGATCTGCTGATTTTCCAGCTTGCTGAGCTTTAAAATGTTGGAGATCAAATCAGCCAGACGGTGGGAGGCGTCCGTAATGGCCTTCGCATATTCGATACGCTTTTCTTCCGGCAGATCCGGCTGCCGGAGCATGGTGCCGTAATTTCGCATGACGGCGAGGGGGCGTTTTCAGCTCGTGGGACACGTTGGCAATGAAGTCTGTGCGCAGGGTCTCTGTTCCGAACAGCTCATCCAGATCGATGGGCTTTACCATATAGTCGTCGATCCCAATGCGAAAGCCCTGCTGCTTTGCAGCAAAATCGTCCCGGGAGGACATGAACAGGATGGGAATATCCTGATTCTGCTCCCGCACGGTTCTGGCAAAGTCAAAGCCGTCCACGCCGGGCATCATAATATCGGAGATGATCAGATCAAACAGATTGCCATACATGGCGTTGTATGCCTCGCTTGCACTCAGACAGCCGATGGCCTCGTAGCCGTTCTGGTTCAGGTAGGTACAGACGGCGCGGTTCAGATCCCGGTCATCTTCCAGAATCAACAGCTTAAACATAACGGTCCTCCTCCGGCTCAGCCGATGCTGTGGTTGATCACAATATTCAGCGAATGTTCCGTATCAGTGGCCATTTCAATGGCCTTACCCGGCTCTGCCAGGGGGAATTCGTGGGTAATGATGGAGCCAATGTCCGCTTTGCCGCTCTCCATAAGAGCCAGTACATCCCACACAACCTCCGGCATGTAGCCGCCGGAGACGACAATACTTTTTGCGCATAGGTCAGGTGCAGAATGTCCACTTCCTTCAGCGCCTTGTTTACCGCCACTGCCACAAAACGGCTGCCGATCTTGCCCACTTTCATAAAGGTGTCCAGAATACTGGCGGCACCTGCGGCATCCACAAAGATGTCCACATCCGCAGTCATTCCGTCCAGCCCGTGGGCCGCTCCAAATATCTGCGTCAGCCTGCCGCGCAGATCCGGCTCAGCGGCACTGCAGGTCTCAAGACCCAAAGCCCGGGCTTTTTCCAGCCGAAATTCGGACAGGTCGGAGATCAGTACCTGCCTGCAGCCGAAGATATGCTTCAGCGCCAGCGCGGCGGCAACCCCGATGGTGCCCGCCCCAAATACCACAGCGTTTTCACCGGGCACAGGCATACCTCTGCGGGCGGCCCGGGTGCCGACAGTAAAGGGTTCAATCAACGCGGCCATTTTGGTGGGAATCCGCTCACTGATCTTGTAGACCTGGCGGTTCAGTACACAGTCGGAAACAGAATATATTCGGAAAAACCGCCGATCGTCCCGGCACGGCCGGGATCGCCTTTTGCCAGCAGTGATAGGGATAGACAATATCCCCAACGGTGATATCTTTCACATTTTTGCCGGCTTCCACCACCTGAGACACCACCTCGTGCCCGAATTCGCCGCCGACGGTGATCTTTTGCCCGGTATTAGGTCCGTGGTTATAAACGGCCACATCTGTACCGCAGATGCTGGCATACAGATTTTTTACAATAATATCGTTGTCTCCGCAGACAGGGTCTGCCAACTGACAGATAGGAACATTTTTCTGACCATTATAGATTGCTGCTCTCATGGGAGATTAGCTCCGTACAGGAATATCAACGATATTATAACATGGAAATGTTAAAGTTTTGTTTGCATTTGCAGATTTTGCAAAAAATACGGAGGACAACCGGGTCGCTGCCTCCGCATTTTCATCATTTTTTTGCTGCAGCCTCCCGTTCGGTCTGCTCCTGTGCCAGACGGGCCTTGGCCTCCTCTACGGTTTCGCCGTTTCTTATCAGAAACTGCTCCACAAACTTGTCGGTCATCTTTTCATTGGTCTCTATGAATTTGTTATCAGCCTTTTTTACCGCCTTAGAATTGTAATTTCAGACCCTTGATAACAGGGATCAGACTCAGCAGAACGATGCCCATGCCGACGCTCAGCACAACAGCACCGGCGACACCCAGAACCGTCTTTCCGATGATGCCGGGAACAAGTGCTACAAGGTTGCCTTAGACATTTTTGCTCCTCCGATCAGTTCTTGCATTTTATCTTACGGGCACACTTTACCGGGAAATTGTTTTTGAATCTTTCAGGAAATGTTTGCGAAACATTAAAATCGCACAATTTTCCCAAACTGTGCAGCCGAAAATGACTTCGATTCCGGAAACGTTTTGTTTCAAGCTGTTGCTCAATGAAAAAAATAAATTAAAAAATTCACAGCCGGCGTTGCAACGTGTTGCAACGCCGGCTGGCAGTTTTGAAACATTTTTTGTGACTTTGCCATAGAAAAACGGTCGAAAAAATGATGAAATAGGCCAAAATTTTCTGAGAAGCCGGGCATGGGCTTGCAGTGGAGTTCGGGTGCCTGATAGAATGAAACTGTAAAAGACGGGCGGAGAAATCCGCACGGCATAAAAGCAAACAGGAGGAGAAAAATGGGCAAAGCAAAAAAACTGAGAGAATTGCTCTCGGAAAACAAAATCCTGATGGCGCCCGGCGCCTATGACGCCTGGTCTGCCAGACTGATCGAAAAAGCCGGATTTCCTGTGGTGTATATGACCGGATATGGTGTTTCGGCCAGTGTGCTGGGACGCCCGGATATCGGTCTGATCTCCATGCAGGAAATGGCTGAAGCAGCAAAGAATATCTGCAACTGTACAAGTGTTCCCGTGATTGCAGATGCTGACAATGGCTACGGCAATACGCTCAATGTTATCCGTACCGTCACAGAGTACGAGATGGCGGGGGTCGCCGGTATTCAGCTGGAGGACCAGGTTATGCCGAAACGCTGCGGACACATGGAAGGCAAACAGGTCATCCCCAAAGAGGAGATGGTGGCAAAAATCCGCGCCGCAGTCTATGCACGCAAAAATCCCGATACTGTGATTATCGCACGCACGGACGCCATCGCCGTCAACGGCTATGATGACGCCATCGACAGAGCCATCGCATATAGGGAGGCCGGTGCGGACGTGATTTTTGTGGAAGCCATGCAGAATCAGCAGCAGGTGGAAAATGTGGCAAGACTGGTGCAGGCACCGTTGTTTGCCAACATGGTTGAGCACGGTAAAACACCGCTGGATACCGCGGATAATCTTTTCAAGATGGGCTTCCGCATTGCAATCTATCCAGTGGCTCCGCTCTATGCGGCCACAAAAGCAGTATCTGAGATGCTGGCAGTACTGAAAGAAAAAGAGGATCTGCGCCCCTGCATGGAGTTTGAAGTGGACTTCCCCACCTTCAACGAGCTGATAGGCCTGCATGATCTGCGCGCACTGGAAAAATCCTTTTCCTGCACCGACTGTAAATAAGAAGGAGGTTACATTATAAATGGTCAGCTTATTGATTGTGTTGTCCATATTCGTCGCGGTGGCGATCGGATATAAGACAAAGATAAACGTAGGCCTTATTGCCATTGCGTTCTCCTATATTTTCGGTAGCTTTGTTCTGGGGATAAAAACCTCTGAGATCATAGCCCTGTGGCCTACCAGCCTGTTCTTCTTTATCATGATGGCATCCTTCTTCTATGGAATTGCCGTCACCAACGGAACGCTGGGACTGATTAGCGAGCATGCCATCTACGCATTCCGTAACCGGCCCTTCCTCATCCCCGTGATGATGTGGCTGTCCTGCTTCGTGCTGTCAGGCCTTGGCCCTGGCCCCACTACGATCTTCGCTTTCATGCCCGCAATCATCCTTGGTATGTGCGATCGCATCAAGCTCAATAAACTGGTGGCAGCTGTATGTATTGTCGGCGGCGGCGTGGCCGGCGGCTACACCCCCATAAGCCTTTGCTACGCCACGGTAAAGACCTGCCTTGTCAACGCAGGCTACACCGATGTGGAAATCGCCGCAATGCTTCCCAAAATCGCATTCAACAACATTCTGGCCCAGGTGCTTATCTTCATCGTGATATACATCGTGTGCCGTTCTTGGAAAGTGGAGAGCCCGGTTTACGAGGAGAAGCCCGCACCTCTTACCAGCAACCAGAAAAAGACCGCAGGCGTTATCCTTTTTGGTCTGGTATTTGCCGTTATATTCCCCCTGCTCAAGAGCCTGTTCCCCAGCGTGGCAATTTTCGGCACCATAAAGAGCGCTACCGAACCCAGTCTGCTGTTCTGTGTCCTGCTGGTTGTCTCCCTGCTTATGAAGCTGGGCGATGAAAAGAAGGCCCTGAATTTTGTGCCCTGGGGTACGATCATCCTGGTCTGCGGTACCGGCATGCTGGTCTCCGTAGCAAAAAGCGCAGGTGCCATCGATTACCTTTCCGGCTGGATCAGCAGCAACATGAGCCCGCTGGTGGCAAAGACCGTCATAGCCCTTGTCGCAGGTGCAATGAGCTTCTTCTCCAGCACCCTGGGTGTTGTGGGTCCCACCCTCATCCCCTTTATTTCCGGTATCTCTGCAGCTACCGGCGTTCAAGCGACAGCCCTTATTTCTGCTATCATGGTTGGCGGCCACTTCGCCGGCGTATCTCCTTTCTCCACCGGCGGTGCAATGACAATGGCTGGCGAGACGGACGAAGGAAAGAAGAACAAGCTCTTCATATCTCTTATGGTTCTGTCTGTGTGCTCCATCGTTTTTGCCTCTATCCTGACCGTCATCGGCGTCATTTCCTGAGAAACTATCACTCCTTATATTCGCAGACAGTCTCAGCAGCCATTATATGACTGCTGAGACTGAGTCTATCCAAAAAGTCTGAAGGACTTTTTTTACAAACTGATCCGCCATTATATGGATGCTAATAGACTGTGGACAGATAGATCGGAATCTGATAGTGTAAAACGCAAGGAACGAGGTGGAAAAATGAGTATTACAATCGGCGTGGCAAATTATGCGGGCTTTTTTCAGTTCGTGGAAAAGCTGAGACCGGAACTGCCGCCGGATGTTGAGCTGGTGATATTGAACGATCTTTTCTCCGAACTTGAGAGCAGCGTAAAGCGCATCGAGGCGGAGGGAAGTGTGGATATCTTCGTGGCATCCGGCGGAAATGCGGAATATATGCAGAGATACCTGAAAAGTATCCCGCTTGTAAAGGTCAAGATAACCGGGTTTGATATCATGAACGCCGTGAAAAATGCAAAGGAGTTCAGTGACAATGTTGCCCTCATTACCCACAGCCCCATTGCGCAGATCGAAGATATAAAAAGCATATTGAACGTAAAGCTCAGGCCTATCGTATACCAGACACCAGAGGACCTGAGCGTGATTCTCCAGTCACTGTATGCGGAGGGAATACGAGATGTGATCGGCACGGCTCTTGTTCTGGAACAGGCCAAAATGTTTGATATCCGCGGCCATTTTATCTGGTCGCTGGACGGCGTACGAACCGCCATGGAGACAGCCATCAGCATGGCCAGAACCAAAAAGGCACTGGCCGAGAAGGCTAGAACACTTGATTATCTGCTGGACTATGCTGCGGAGGGAATTATCGTCACCGATAGAAACGGCGTCATAACCCAGTTCAACAACAGCGCCGAGAGAATCTTGAACCGCAGCAGAAAAAGTATCATAGGCCGCCAGTGTGCCGAGGTATTGCCCAATACTCAGCTCCATACGGTGATGCGGGAGAAGCGAGCCCAGTTCAACAGAATACAGGACCTGGGAAACGTAAAAATTGTCACCAACAGGAGCCCCATCGTTTGCGATAAAGAGGTCATAGGCTCTCTGGCTACATTTTTCAGCACCAGCACCATAAGGCAGGCCGGAGAAAATATAAGGCGCAGCCAGAATTTCAGCGGCTTTATTGCCAAATCGACCTTTGAAGATATAAAGACTCTAAGCCCTGAGTTTGAGGCCATGAAGCAAAAAGCAAAACGCTTTGCCCGCAGCAATTCCACCATTCTCATCTTCGGCGATACCGGAACCGGCAAAGAGGCCTTTGCCCAGAGTCTGCACAATGCCAGCCAGAGAAAAAACGAGCCCTTTGTCCGGGTGAACTGTGCGGCGATCCCCGCCTCCATGCTGGAGGGTGAACTGTTCGGCTATGAGGAAGGAATATATCCAGGCGCAAGAAAGGCCGGAAAGCCCGGCCTGCTTGAGATTGCCCATCTGGGAACCCTGTTTCTTGACGAGGTGGGGGAGATTCCTTTGAAGCTCCAGGCAAGGCTTCTCAGTGCCATTGAGGAAAAGCAGTTTTTCCGTGTGGGCGGCGATAAGCCTGTGCCGGTGGATATTCGGATCATTGCTGCAACCAACAAGGATCTTCGGGCCATGGTAGAGGAGGGAAGCTTCCGGGAGGATCTGTATTTCCGGATCAACGTGCTGGAAGTGCATCTGCCCAGCCTGAAAGACCGCAAGTGCGATATTCCGCTGTTGATCAAGGAATTCCTTGAGGAGAACAGAAACGACCTGACCAGAAAAGAGCTGGAGGACATCTGTCATACGCCCCATTTTCAGGACTATGACTGGCCCGGCAATGTGCGGGAATTGCGCAACATCATTGAACGTTTCTGCGTCTATTATGTGCCGGGAGCCGATATTGAGGAGAGCGCCCGGGCTGTTTTGACATATGAAACGGCAAAAGAAAGGCCCGGCGATACCACCGCAGAGCCGGATGTACAGGAGATCGAAAACGCTTTGAGACTCTCCGGCGGAAATCGCAGCGCCGCAGCTGCCATTCTGGGTATCAGCCGGACAACCTTGTGGCGGAAAATGCGGGAGCTGGGTATGATAAACGAATAGAGAGTTGATATTGGTTAAACGAAAAAGGCTGCTTTTAGGGCGCCCGATATAACAACAGAGCAACGCTGATGTAAATCAGAGTTGCTTTTCGCTTTGTTATATGGGAACATAAAACGCTTTTTGCCCTCGGGAAGAGATATAAAATACCCTGGCTTCGGTTATAATCATCCAAAAGATGTTTCTTCAGAAATATTAAGGCAATTTTGTCCGCCTGTTTATGGATTATTCAAAAATACGTATTATAATATTCCCGTATCAATCAAAGAAAGGCATATACTATGCATAAGGAAAAAAACAATAAGCGCATGTTTGTCAGCGCGTTTTTGACTCTGCTGGGCGTTTTCGCCATCGTTTTGATCGCGGCGTACAGCGTTTATATGCTGTGGGAGAAAGCTCCCGATGTGGAGCCGGAAGCTCCCACGGCTGTGTCCACCGAGAGCGGCAGCAGCAATGACGAAATTGAAGCTGTCAGTCCCGGCAGGCAGCAGGATGTATACACCTTCCTTCTGGTGGGCAATGACGACGGCAACGGCAATACCGACACCATTATCGTGGGCAAGCTGGACACTGTGAACCATACCATGGACTTTGTCAGCATTCCCCGCGATACGCTGGTGAATCTGGACTGGAAGGTGAGAAAGATCAACGCCGTCTATGCCGGCACCGCAAACTCCGGCGGCGTGGCTATCGACGGGTTGAAAACCCAGATCCGGAACCTGATCGGCTTCAATGTGGACTGCTATGCGGTGATCGATCTGGACGTGTTCGTGGACACGGTGGATCTGCTGGGCGGCATTTACTTTGACGTGCCCCAGGCCATGCACTATGAGGATCCGGCTCAGAACCTGTACATCCACATCGACGCCGGCTACCAGTGCCTGAACGGCGAACAGGCCATGGGTGTTGTCCGCTACCGCAGCGGCTATGCCAACGGTGATCTGGGCCGCGTGGAGACTCAGCAGAAATTTTTGAAGGCCGCCGCCGACCAGTTTATCAGTCTGGGCAATATTCCCAACATCTCTGAAGTCGTAAACCTACTTGCAAAAAATATGAACACGGATCTGTCGGCTGCCAATATTGCGTTTTTTATTCGTCAGGCGCTTATGTGCAAGAGCGAGGACATCAACTTCCATACCATGCCCAATACTCCCGACATGGTATACGGTCTCAGCTATACCTTTGTGGAGCTGCAGCCCTGGCTGGAGATGATCAACCAGTGCCTCAACCCCTATAATGCCCTGGTGACGGAGGCAAATCTGGATGTGGTATATAAGTCCGGCGGCACCGTGCTGTGTACCAGCGGCAATCTGAAAGGAGCCTGGTATTACAGTGCTGTTCCGACTACCTCCACCGAATCGGGAAATGAGACCATCGTGACGCCGGAGGAGCCGTCTCCGGAACCTTCCGCAGAGCCCGAACCCTCAGAAGAGCCTGTGCCAGTGGAGCCGGAAACGCCTGCGGAGACCGCTGAACCGGAACCTGCAGAACCCTCAACGCCGGTGGAAGACCCGAACATCGTGGTAATCGGATAATATAGAAAAGATAAAAATGAAACAGACCGGAGTTTTTCCGGTCTGTTTTGGCTTTCAGATGTTAACCGACAGCGGAAAACTTCTGCTTGACCTGCTGGATGCGCTGAGGCTGGGCCTGCTCATTGGTGTACCAGCCGCGGTCGGACATCTGCTTGTAAATACTGCTCTGCATGCACAGTGCGTCGTTGAGCGCGGTGCTGAAAGCCTGGTGAACATTGGGTGTGCCGGACTCGATGGAGCCGTGCATATACAGATCGCATACGCCTTTGGTGGTGAGCAGCATGCCTTCCATAATGTCTTTGTCGTTCATGGGTCTTCCTCCTTATATCAGGTTGTAAAACTGAGTGAACAGCTTCTGATTGGAATTCACAAGCTGCTGTGCCTGCTGGCGCAGAACAGGGTCGGAGAGTTGATTTGCCGCGTTGCGGCACTGGTTCATAAGAAACTGAGTGTGCGCAAGAGCGTCCTCAATATAAAGAAGTTCTTTAGGACTCATTTTTTATCACCTCGCTGTTATTGTCTGCAAAAGTAGAAGCGATAAACGTGGCAAATGCTGCATGGGGAAAATTGGGAAAAAATATTTTTTTATTTTGAATGATTGGCACAGCACGGCTTATATGGTAAAATAACAAAAAAACATGTGCAGGGGACGGTGCCATCCATCGTCCCGAAAAAGAGAAAGGAAACGGGACATATGGATATCGTATTCGGTATACTACTTGGCGCTGTGTGGGGCTTTCTTGCCGCTCTGCTGAATGCCTGGGTCAGTAAAAAATGCCTTGCAAAAAACAGCGCCAACGCCATGCTGGCAGCAAATCTCATCCACAGTGTTGTGGATATTGCGGCTCTGGCAATCGTTTTTCTGGTCAGAAATGTGTTGCCGATCCACTTCGTGGCGGCCATTGTGGCCACAGCAGCGACTCTGTCCGTGACAACCATATTTTTCACCTTTCAATTTGCAGCGCAAAAGGATAAATGAACATGAAAAAGCTGCGTCTTGCGCATGGCGGCGTGTGCCACCATCCATGCGGAGATGGACAGCCTTGGGCTATACGGGGGATGTGCGCCACATCTTTTTCCACAGCCTGATTGTCTAGCCGGAGCGGATCTTCACGGATAAGCTTACCCCCATGGGCGGTTATAATTCCGGCTGTACGGTAGAGAAGATCAGCTATGACATCAATAAATGGGTGGATCATGTGAAGCCCTGTATCGGGAAGATCAGACTCTTCATTGCTCCCCTTGGCTACCGGGTGCAGCAGCCCACCCTGCAGTGTATTCCCGACGCGGGCTTTGATACTGATTTTTGATTAAAAAGTTTAATCAAAAATCCCACGTGCTGTGCACGCTCAAATTGTGCCGTAGGCACAATTTACGTCTCATAAAAACTTAACGCGCTTCGCACTATAAAACGGTTTTTAACCATTTTAATAAGTTTTAGTATGAGATCTACTGCACTGTGGACAGAAGGGTGTATAACGAGATCAACCCGGACTATGCCCTCTTGTCCCGCATGGAGATCGGCGGCTACTCCATGACCTATTACAGGGACATCTTGAACGAGTTGTTTTTCAACGTAGATGAGGTATTCGCCGCCGCCGGCCGCCCGCCGGTGGCGGGATAGGCCGTTGTTTCCTTCCGTTACAAGAAAGCAGACCGCCCGAAAGGAAATCCCTTCGGGCGGTTTTGGCTTTTATGGACTTATTTGCTCTGGTACTGACCGGGGACGTCCACCACCAGGTCGGACATGGCAAAAGAGGAGCAGGGGTGAATATAACCGAAGTCTATATCGGCGGCGCGGCGACCGTCAGTGATCTCCGGCACATACACCTGCCCGGAGAGCAGGCGGGAGCGGCACCAGCCGCACTCGCCGGAGCGGCAGCGGGACGGCGCGGCAAGTCCCGCCCGGTCAAAGGCGGTCAGCAGCGGCTCATCGGAGGAGGCCGTGAGTTCGTATTCCTTTCCCAATTGCAGAACCTTCACCCGAAAGCTCCGGTTCCTGATCTGCGGGGGATAGTCCGGCTGGTTCCAGGGGTCTTTGATCATACCGAACAGTTCTCTCCGCACATGCTTTTGGTCAAGACCCAATTTGGCGGTCTCGCCGTCCAGGAAGTTATACATGGCCTGGGGGCCGCACATAAAGATGCTGACCTTCTGACCGGCGGCGTATTTTTGAATCAGCTCGGCTGTGAGGAAGCCTTTTTCATAGCCCGCCCTCTCCTCGTCGGAGAGCACATAGACCACATGGACCTTGCTGCAGGCGGCCGAAATCTCATCCAGCTCCTTTTTATAGAGGATGTCCGCTTCCGTGCGGGAGCCGTACATTACCGTCAGGTCAAAGTCCTCCCAGCCGTCCCGGATCGCCTTGGCCATCCCCATAAAGGGGGTGATTCCGGATCCGCCTGCCAGCGCAAGCACCTTTCGCTCGTCCCGGATGGGTTCATAATAGAGATGACCCTGAGGTGCGGAGATGGAAATGATCTGGCCCTCCTGCCACTCGTCCTGAATGAATTGGGAGACGAAGCCGTCGTCCTCCACCCGTTTCACAGTGATATTATAGATGCCGTTCCAGGCTTCCTCAGGGCTGCTGCACAGGGAATAGGAGCGGGTAGTCTTGCTTTTTCCGGCATTTACGGTGACGCTGATATACTGGCCGGCCCGGAAGGGCGCCAGAGGCTTTCCATTCGGCGAGGCCAGAACCACAGTCACGGCATCAGAACCGTTTTTCCGCTTTTCCTTTACAAGCACCTCCTGACGGCAAGGGTGCATGAATTTGGCCTTTTCATTAGTTTCCAGCGTCTTCGGCAGTTCTTTTGCTTCCAGAGATTCAATTTTTGCTCTTCTGACTTTGGCAAGGTTCTTGAACTTGAGCATATCCATAAAGCCGAAGAGACTGATTTTAACATGCAGTGACATATCAGTTGCCCTCCCTGTCTAAATCCCCTATGGTGAGTTTGGCCATGGTGTCCCCGCTGAAGATGGCGGAATTGTACCCGTCGCCCCGGATACTGGAGGCACCTACAAAGCGCAGTCCCTCCAGCGGGTATTCCTCCCGCATCATCATCATTCTGGGCATCATGCTGTCCCAGTCCCGCAACTCATAGCCGTAGGCAGCGCCCTGGGGCGTCTGGGCATAGCGGCACACGGTCCAGGGGGTGGCGACCTCAAACTCCTCAATGTAGGGGATCAGAGAGAGGCCGAGCCGCCGCTCCGTCCGCTCAATCATCTGCCGGGCGATGCGGTTCTTGGTCGCAACATAATCCCGGGGCTCTACCTTGCTCCAGCAGTCCTCCATGTAGCAGGTGGTCAGAGAGACGATGCAGGTCCCCTCGGGGCTGGCCTTGGGGTTGACCACGTTGTAGCACAGGAAGATATCGTACTGGTTGGTATCCATGCTTTTCAGCGACTCATATTCTTTCACGGAGTCTGCGGACTGGGGGAGGAAGATGCTGTAATCATGGATTCCCAGTTCCTCCGCCGACTTGTTCAGCCCCATGTAGACCACGAACATGCGGGCAGAAAAGCGGCGCGCGGACAGAAGCTTTTTATCCTTTTCCGGAATCAGGCGGGCCGGAACCATGTTCGCATAGACCATGGAGGGATTGGCATTGCAGAGAATGTAGCGTGTCTCGATTTTTTCCCCGTTATGGAGCAGCAGACCGCACACATGATCCTTTTCGTCAAAGAGGATCTGCTCGGCCCGGCAGTTATACCAGAGGGTGCCGCCCATTTTCCGGAAGCATTCCGCCAGACCGGTGGTGAGCTGGTTGCTGGTCTTCTCCGGAATCCACGCCCCGAAATTGACGTACAGACACACCATGTTCACATACTGCACGAAGTTGAGATGGTCCGCGTCCACGCCCAGATAGCCCCAATAGGTGTTCATGATGTCCTGGGCCAGAGGCGGCATTTTCAGAGCTTTGAAGACCTTGTTGACCGGGTAGGCCCCGGTGCGCAGATAGTTGGGGAAGTGCTTCTGCATGTATTTGCTGTCAGGGTGGCCGTTGCAGGACAGCTGGTAATTGCCCGCAGCCAGAGTCTCCGCACCCAGGTCGAAGAAGGCCTCCACCGACGGCCGGCAGCCGGGGACCAGTTCCTCCATCTTGTTGATAAAGTTCTCTCTGCCGCAGGGGAGCGTTGCGTCGATGGGGGTCTTCCCGTCGCTGGCCGTGGTGATCACCCGGAAATTGTCCGGAACCAAGCACCAGTTGATATCCAGGCCGAAGTCGTTGACGATGGTCTTCCGGGTATTGCCGGGGTTTTCCGCCGAGCCAAATTCACAAAGCTCGTGCAGGGCGGTCTCAAATTCAAAGCGTCCTCTTTTGAAGCTGGAAGCAACGCCGCCCGGCAGGTTGTGCTGCTCTACCAGCAGGGTTTTCTTCCCGGCCTTTGCCAGCCGGCAGGCCGCCGCCAATCCGCCGTTTCCGGCGCCGATAACGACGGCATCGTATTTGCTCATACTTGCGTCCTCCTTTATTTTTTTGTGCTTCGTTACGTGGATATGCCACGTTTTTTCTATGATGCACCTCAAGTTATTCTTTTGTCAAGTTTTCAGCACTGCCAAAAAAATAAATCGGAGAATTGCTGAAAAAAAGGCTTTACTTTTTTTCATGCTGACGGTAATATAAAAACTGTGGTTATTGGCATAGCCAGATAGCCACAGACAGGGAGGTGTGATATGGGGTACACGAAAATCAAGGCGCTTTCTCTTCAGGATATGTTTGTGCAGCAGATTGAGAACATGATTTTGTCCGGGGAGCTTTCCGTCGGGGAGAAGCTGCCCCCTGAACGGGAGCTGTCCGCCAAAATGGGGGTTTCGCGCCCGGTGATCAATGCGGGGCTTGCGGAGCTGGAAAAGCTTGGCTTTGTGGAGATCCGGCCCCGGCAGGGGGTATATATCTGCGATTACCGCCGCAAGGGTTCCATGGAGACACTGGTGGCCATCATGCGCTACAACCGGGGCGCCCTGCGAAAAAATGAAGTCCGCTCTCTGCTGGAGGTCCGGGAGGCCTGCGAGCGGCTGGCGCTGAAGCTGGTGATCGAAAAATGTACGGAGGAAGAGTTGGAGAGGCTTGCACCGATTCTGGAATCCATCCGAACGGCAAGGGACAACGAGGAGGCGGCCGACCGGGTATTTCTGTTTTATCACGAGATCGCCGTGCTCTCCGGGAACAACCTGCTTCCGCTGCTTTATTATTCCTTCCATGAGCAGGGGATTTATCTGTGGTGCCTCTATTGCAAACGCAACGGTATCCAGAAAATGTACGAACTGAAGCTGGATCTGTATCGGGATATTCTGAACCGGAACCTGGAGACCGCGCTGGACCGGACCCACAAGGTGATTGCTGACGCGGAGAGCCAGCTCTCCTTCTACGGCGCCTGAACATAAGAAACGAGGCCGCAGGTTTTTGCCTGCGGCCTCGTTTGGATTGGATTTACTCTTCGGTCTTGTCTTCGCTGGTTCCGTCAGACTCGGTGGCGTCCACGATGTCGTCAAACTCGCCGATCTCCACGTCGATGTCGGCAGCGGCACACTCGGCCTCAAACTCAGCCTTCATGGTGTTGATCTCTTCCTCTTTGGCGACGATGCTGTCGCTGATCTCCTTCACCTGGCTGAACAGGGGGGCGAAGAAGCCCTCGGGGGCATCCTTGGCCTGCTCATAATACAGCTTGCCGATCTCGGTATAGACCCGCTTCAGCTCCTCGCTCTCGCCGTTCATCTCCAGAGTCAGTTTTGCAATACGGGTGTAGGACTTGGCGCGGCTTGCGCCTTTGTCGTAGATGTCCCGGACGGTGCCGGACTCGGCCACTTCCTTGACCTTGCCCACGATGTTGCCGATGGTTCCTGCGATAATGTCTTTGTAGTCTGCCATTTTGTTATCCTCCTTGGCTCATTTGTTTTAGTTCTTCTTTTGCCGCCTGTACCTGATTGACATACAGCTTTTCGGGCGGGTGGGGCCGGCGGCTCTGGACGATCAGTATAATGAAAGATATCAAAGCAAGCGCAATGGAGAGCGCCTGTGATACGCGAATTCCGCTGCTGCCGATATACAGGCTGTCGGTGCGAAGCCCCTCAATCCAGGCACGGCCCAGACCGTACCAGAAAAAGTATATCAGCGCGCATTGACCGTCGTATTTGCGGCGGCCTTTTTTGCTAAATACAATCAGAAATATCAGCCCTGCCAGATTCCACAGACTCTCGTACAGGAAGGTGGGGTGGACGAAGATGGTGGTCCCGTCGGGGGCGGTGAGCCCCATGCGGCAGAAAATGTCCGTCTCCGCGCCGAAGGCCTCCCGGTTTATAAAGTTGCCCCAGCGGCCCAGAATCTGCCCGATGAGCAGGCCGAACACCGCCAAATCCATCATGGCGGGGATGGGAATCTTCTTGTGGCGGCAGACGAAGATGATGACGATCACACCCACGATCACGCCGCCGTAGATGGCAAGACCCCCGTCCCGGATGGCGAGGATCTCTGCCGGGTTGTGGATATAGTACTCCAGCCGGAAGAGAACGTAATAGAGCCTTGCCCCCACGATGCAGCAGGGGATAATCCACAGCATCAGGTCAAAAAAGTCGTCGGACTTGATGCCGAAATCTTTGGAAACATGGGAGCAGTACACAATGGCAAGAATGAAGCCCAGTGCGATGAGCACCCCGTAATAGTATATGTTCAGACCGAAAAGGCTGAAACTGCTGGGCGGGTTTATGCTGAAATCCCCGAACATGGGGAAGCTGATGACAGAGTCTCTCTGTATGGTCTGCAAAAGGAAGATAATCATGGTTTAAGTCCTCTTCGGGGTGATGATGGATATGGCAAGGCGTTCCGGCGCCAGCGTCTCGGTGATGAACCGCTCACACTCGGCGCGGCTCACCTCTCCCAGCAGGGAAATGGAATCAAAGGCACAGTAGCCGCTGAAAATGCCCTCCGCCGTGGAGACGCAGACATTTTCAAAGTCCTCCAGTCCCCGGAGTCTTGCACCCAGAGAGGCCCTCTTTGCCCGTTCGAAGCTCCCGGGGTCAAAGCCATTTTCTCTGACGGAGGCCACCTCCGCCTGAAGCTCGGCCAGCACCTTTTCCGGCTCCCGGCTCTCCCCGCCGAGGATGACGGTGGCGGTGCCGGCGGAGTAGTCCGCTTCATAGCCGAAATCGTGGCTGATCAGCCCCTGGGAATAGAGCCTTGTGTAGAAGGGGGAGGAAGCGCCCACCAGCAACCTCAGCGCAAGCTGAGCCACCAGCTTCTGGCGCAGAAGAGCGGTTCCGTTTTCCGCCGGGCGGAATTTGGCGCCGATGAGAAACTGGGGCGCGGACACCGCCATCTCCTCGCTGCGGAAGCTCTCCAGCGGAAGGAGACCCTCCTCCGGACCGAAATCCGCCTCCGGGACGCTGCCCAGCTCCCCGGGCAGTACCTCCTGTGCTATGGCAAGCACCCTTTCCGGCTCCACATCGCCCTCCACACAGAGGGTCATGTTGCAGGGGGCATAAAACACCCGGTGGCAGTCGTACAGAGTCTTGTCCGTAATCTCCGCGATGCTCTCCACTGTACCGGCCACCCGGTCGCGGATGGGGTGATGGGCATACAGCATGCGGAGAAGATTATAATAGATGCCCGCGCCCGGGTCATCCTCACCCATACGGATCTCCTGGGCGATGATGCCCTGCTCTTTGTGTACCGTCTCCGCCGTGAAATAGGGGGTGGAGACGAAATGCAGCAGCATGCGCAGGTTCTCTTCAAAGCCTTCCGTACACTGGAAGTAATAGCAGGTGATGCCGCTGGATGTGAAGGCGTTGGGGTCCGCACCGTTGGCGGACAGAATGTTCAAAGCATTTTCACCGTCCGGCAGATCAAACATCTTGTGCTCCAGAAAATGAGCCACGCCGGCCGGGGTGTCGATGGTCTGCCCGTCCACGGTGAAGCGCCGGTGGGCTCCACCGTAATTGGTGGCAAAGACCGCGTAAAAAGTGCTGAAGCCGGGCTTCGGGATCACCCGCAGGCGCAGGCCGTTGGGCAGGGTGGCGGAGTAAAGACTTTCGCCTATATTTTTATATTGATTCAGCTGCATCTTCATCCTCCTGCTCTTCGCCCTCGCCGCTGCCTTTGAGAAAATAGATCAGGTCCAGTTCAACGCCCTTTGCGATGCGTACCAGATCCTCTTTCGTCACGTCCTCCACCAGCTCGGCCAGCTCCATGGGGCCATAGTCCAGCCCGTTGAGAGCCTGAGACAGGTAGAAGCCCTCCAGCTCGCCCTGACTGTCCATATAGGAGCGCAGGTCGGAGGCCACGCAGGACTTTGCCGAACGCAGCTCCTCGTCGGTAATATCGCCCTGCCGGATGGCGTCCAGCTGGCGCAGTATTTCGTCCCGGGCAATCTCAAACTTGTCAAACTCGATGCCCGAGGCCACCAGCAGCAGACCCTTCTGGATGCTGACAATGGAGCTTGCATAATAGCACAGCTGGAGCCGTTCCCGCACGTTCATAAACAGCTTGGAGGTGGTGCCGCTGCCATAGACACTGTTGAAAACATAGATGACAGCGGGCTCCGGGTCGTCCATGCACTCGCCCAGGCGAAAGCCCATGACAAGCTTGCCCTGGGTCACGTCCAGCTCCTCCTCCACGGTGCGGGGCTGATCCTCCAGCGCGTTCATGCGCACGTCGGTTCCGATGTCATAATCGATTTCGCCCCGGGGCAGCGTGGACAGGGCGTCTTTCAGGTAGGAGACCAGCTCCTTCTCCGGCGCTCTGCCACAGTAGAAAATTTCAATGGGGCAGCTCTGCAGCAGACTGCGGTACTGCCTGGTCAGCTTTTTATAGTTGATGCTCTCGGCCTCGTCCTCGGTGCCGAAGCGGCTTACGGCGAAGTCCTCACAGCAGCACATTTCTTCAATGCAGCGATCCACGGAATAGCTGCGCTTGTTGTTGATGCGGCTTCGGATGATGTCCAGCATCTTTTCCTTCTCACTGTCCACATACTGGGGCAGCAGTAGACCGCCCCGGGTGGCGGGGAACAGCAGGATCTGGCCCAGAAGCTCGCAGGCGGGGCGCAGTACGTTCACCTTGCCCGGGAGAAAATCCCCCTCCGGGACGCTGGCGAACAGACCCACGCACTGGATCTCGCCGATGCGCCGGACCACCGGCTCGATGGCGGCGCCGTACAGCTCGTCCATGCGGGCAGAGAGCTTTTCCATGTCCCCGTATCGGGTGGTGCCCCGGCGCAGAACAAAGGGGATCAGGGCATTCATGGAGGCCGTCTCTCTTTTCAGTTGCGTCAGCAGATTTAAACTGAGACAGGCGGATTTGAACTTGTCGGTTCGCAGATGGCTGAGCCATACGCCGGGCATGATCTCTGTCCTTGTGATCTCCATGGGGCACCTCCGATTAAATTTTTTCTAATATATAATTATACCACCGTTTTCTACTTTTGGGTAGCCCTTAACCAAGACCCTGACCGAAATATTTCTCCCCGTCCACGGTGATTTCTTCCCCTTTCACCTCAATGCGGTGAGGCGTTTCGGAGAAATCCGTCCAAAGGGCGGTGTAGCCGTCAATGGCAGCAGGCAGGTTGGGACTGATATACAGCTTCCCATCCCGGAGTCTCAGACCCAGCATCTCCTCGGCCACTACCCGGAAGTACCAGCCGGAGGAGCCGGTGTACCAGGTCCAGCCCGCCTCTCCCTCATGTCCCGGGGCGGCGTATACGTCCGCCGAGAGTACAAAGGGCTCGCCGCCGTATACGCTCAGATCGTGATTCTCCGGCAGCAGCAGGTTCAATATCTCAAAGCCCGCATCGCTTCGCCCCCGGCGAAAACAGGCCATGGCCAGCCAGATGGCCCCGTGGGTGTACTGTCCGCCGTTTTCCCGGAAGCCCTCCCCGTAGCTGGAGATATAGCCCTGATAGGGTTCATCCGGCGAGAAGGGCGGATCAAAGAGCCTGACCAGTCGGTTCTTACGGTCAACAAGTTTACATAATACATTTTCAAGGGCGGTATCCACATGCTCGTTTTCACTGCTTTCGCACAGGGCGGCCCAGCTCTGGGCAATGGAGTCGATCCGTTCCCCGCCGCCCAAGGGCTCGCCGCTTTCCGCCATTCCCCGCTGATACCAGCGCCCGTTGAAGCTGGCCTCCGCCGCGGCTGCCGCCTGCTGAGAAAAGGTCCGGTAGCGCTCCGCACCGGGGCGGCCCAGGCGCTCAAGCAGCCCGGCAAACATGGCTGCACAACAGGAGAAAAACCAGCCCAGCCACACACTCTCGCCCTCCACCTCGTCCAGACCGTCGTTCCAGTCGCCGCTGCCGAAGTATGGCAGACCGTGACTGCCGAAGCCTCTGGCAATGCATCGCTCCAGTGAGGCCTTGGCGTGGTCCAGCACCGAGGCGCTCATATCGGATCTCTCCGGGCACTCGTAGCGGTCACGCTCCACGGCGGACAGGACAGGTGAGTTTACATAATTTTCTTCCCGGAAGCAGATGTCTTCGTCTCCGGTGGCCTCCACATAGCGGCACAGCGCCCAGGTGAGCCAAAGCAGATCGTCGGAGCAGCGGGTACGCACGCCCTTGTCGCCGTTCGGGTGAGGATGCCACCAGTGCATCACATCCCCCTCTACATACTGGTGGCGGCAGCAGGCGAGAATCTGCACCCGGGCGTAATCCGGCGTCAGCAGCAGCACGTTCAGCGCGTCCTGCAGCTGATCCCGGAAGCCCAGTGCGCCGCCGCTCTGGTACAGGCTGCACCGGCCCTCCAGACGGCAGGCGATGGTCTGATAAGCCGCCCAGCCGTTCATATAGGCGTCCAGGGCCCGCTGGTCTGTGTGCACCTCCAGCCTGTCCAGCAAGGCTGCCCAACGGGAGGTGGCAGCGCCCAGCGCCGCAAGGGCAAGGCTGGGGCGGCAAAGCTCCTTCATCTCCGCCTCATCGCAGCAGCCGCAGACCAGTACCGTAATGTGCTGGCAGGTGCAGCGCATGAACATGGCGGCGGGAGCATAGTCGCATCGGATCAGCGCGGAGGAGGAGCAGCCGGCGCGGAATACCGTGCCGGGCAGATAGCTCTCCGGGTTCTCTGCCCGAAACAGTTCATTTTCACTGCGGCACAGCACCGCGCTGCCGTCTGCCGCTCCCAGCACCAGTCGGAGCGACCAGTAAAGATTCATGTCATCGGCGCCCTCGATAATCAACACTCTGGCATCCATGCCGCTGGGAATAAAGGCGCTGGTCTTGATGCGCCTGCCGACCACTTCCTTTTCCCAGACCGCAAGGCCAGGCGAGAAGCTGACGGTGCAGGGATGACCGTCGTTTGCGGCAAAGAGGCTGATGCGGCCCCACTCCGTCTCAAGCCACAGCGCCTCGCTGCCGGCAATCTCCTCCGGCAGCGGGGCAGGGGCGTTGATGCGCATCTCCCGTGCGTTTTCAAACCACATGCTGCCGCTGCCGCAGTCTGCGGCAATATAGCCGAAGCGTCCGTTGGTCAGGATAAGCTGCCAGGGCTTTGCAGGGAGATTTTGGTCTACATCATATTCAAAAGCTCTGCCTGTATGCTGGTATTCGGGGACGGCGCCCTGCTCTCTGGGACCGCCGAATACCGGCGCGGGAGCCTCCGGGCATGTCTCGCGCTCGTGGCCTACGGCGTAAGCGGAGCGGCTGAGAATCAGGTCTTTTGCGTTCAGCGGCACGAAGTGTACGCCGCCGAGGCTGTCGATCAGCGCCTCAAGGGAATAGCGGGTCAGCATCTGGCTGATGCGGCGGAAAAAGGGCCGCTGATATTCGCCCTGCTCGTCGCTGAGATACACAAGATCTGCGGACACGCCGCAGCTTTTCAGCAGGCAGAAGCGCATGAGCAGGCTCTCCGCCTCCTTTGCCCCGCTTTCACAGCAGATAATGGGCAGGTCGCCGGAGATGCCGTACTGCCACAAATCCCTTGCAGGCTCCGCCTGATAAAGCTGAGGCCTTTGCAGGTAGGGCAGCATGTCCATGGCGGCGCCGATCTCTCCGGCGCTGAGCCCCAGCAGCGTGGCGGAGGCGCTGACCATGCTGCCACACTCCAGCTCCGAGGCGGCCAGTATCCTGGCTGCGCCGTCTCGGGCCTCCTTTCGGGTAAAGGCGGCGCAGAGGGCAAAGCGCACGGCAGTCAGCTCTCCGCCCTCAAGGGTCAGAGCAACGGACGCCGTTACCTCCGGCTGAGAAAGCCAGCCGAGACTACCCCTTTTATCGGCGGAAAACGCCGCCCGCCTGTCGCAGGCAAGACAAAGCCACATCTCACCTCTGCCGCCCCGGCGTACCCGGCGCAGATACAGGCAGCTCTCCTCCGCCACCGCCCAAATGCCCAGTCGCCAGAAGGCGGGATGGTTTACATAATCTTTATAAGCCGCCAGCAGCGGCACAAAGGAAAAGCGCAGACGCAGGCTTCTGTCGCCCATGGAGCGAAGCTGCAGACTGCGGAGTTCCCCGCAGTCTCCTGAGGCGGCGGACACCGTCAGCTCACATTCCAGCCCTTCAAGGCTCTGCCGATAGCTGCACTTGTCCTCGGAAAACTCCCACTGCTCTGCCTTTGAGGGGAAGAGCTTCTGCCGGTCCAGCCGGAATTCGGGGGCTTCCATATAGATAAGGCGGCCTCCGAATTTGGCCCGGCCCTGAGCCTGCGAGTCAAGAAGCATCTCGTAGGCTCCGTTTGACAGGACACAGCTGCCGCTGTTCTCCTGCCCGCCCCGCTTCTGCCAGCGGCAGGGCGCAGCCCGATCCGGCTTTTCCGGCACAGGGGACAGGTCCCGGCGGATGACGATGCCGTTCTCCGGCAGCCGCTCCTGCAGCATGGCGCAGTGGGCGGACATGGCAGGGTTGGACATAAACCGCCGCTGAACACAGCCCTCATTTACCGCGTTTGCCGCTGCCAGAATACTCATGCCCGCGTGGTGGGCCATATAGCAGCGCACCGGTTCTCCGCTGTCACTGCGGCAGCGGCCCGGCGTAAAGTCCAGCGCCTCAATAAAGCCGTAGCGGCCCAGAGCGCCGAAACGCTCCAGCCGATGCAGATTTCTGACGGCGCTTTCGGGCTCCACGCACAGGGCCAGAAAGCTGCTGTACGGAGAGACCACCATGTCGTCCTCCTGCCCCCGTTTCAGAGCCAGGGCGGGGCAGCCGTGAGCCTTGTAGCGGTAGTTGAGGCTGTTGTCCAGAGAGAAAAAGGCGCTCTCCGAAATGCCCCAGGGCTTGCCCGCAAAAACCCGGCGCTTCTGGGCGTAAAGGCAGAAACGGCTGCTCTCGTACAGAAGACTGCCCCGGTACAGGGGCAGAAACAGCTCCGGCATCAGGTATTCAAACATGGTGCCCGTCCAGCTGGCAAGGCCCCGGTAGCCGTCCTTCTGGAGCTGAGCCCGGCTCAGCCTGCGCCAGTGCTTTTTGGGCACATCCCCCTTGGCAATGGCGATGTAGCTTGTCAGCATGGCCTCGCTCGCCATCAGGTCGTACCAGCCGCCGGCACCCCGCTCTTTGGCGGCATCGTAGCAGATATAGAAAAGCCCCCTGCCCGCATCGTACAGGGGCGAAAAGTCCATGGGCTCCATGATATTTTGAAGCTTTGCGGAAAGCTCCCGCTGCCCCAGCTCTTCCATGGCATCTGCCGCCACCAGAAGCCCCGCATACAGGTTGCCGCTGTCCACAGTGGAGACAAAGGCCGGGTGCAGGGGCAGGAGGGTACGGGTGTCATACCAGTTGTAGTAGTGGCCCAGACATCGGGGCATGCGCAGCAATGTGTCCGCCATGCGGTCGATATATTCCACGGCCTCCCGAGCCGGAATCAGCTCCATGTCCATCGCCGCCACGGCAGAGGCTGTCGCAAGGCCAATATTGGTGGGCGAAGTGCGGTGGGCAGCTCCTATGGGCGGCTGCTCCTGAAAATTATCCGGGGGCAGGTAGTTGTCCTCTTTCCCCGAGAACTCCCGCAGATAGCGCCAAGTCTTTAGCACCCGGTTTTTCAGGTAATCCCTGTCCGCCCGGCTGAGGGCGTATTCCCGGTGAGCGGGCAAAGCCAGCGCCGCCGCTGCCGCCGGGGACAAAAGCCACATGAGTCCCGAGGATCTGCCGATGATGACCGGGGAGAGCAGCAGGCACAGCGCGCCGATCAGCATGGGGAACCACATGGCCTTTCCATAGGCGGTCAGCCCGCCGGTCTTGCTGTCGCTCTGGGCGGCAGTCTCCCATTCCAGCAGCTTCTTGCGGCTTTTCAGCATCCGCCACAGGGCGGTAACGGCGGCAGAGAGACAGATCCACGCCTCAAAAGGCAGCAGCCACAGACGCATAAAGGTCTGTACGATGGCGCCGCCCACGCCGGTCAGCAGTCTGGTGTAGCGGCGCAGGGGCACACGCTCGTGTTTCCTGCGCCCGCCCTCTGCAAAGGAGAGGAAGAGCCTGCTCAAAAGGGCCAGCAGCGCCGCCCAGGCCGCAAGAGTGAGCCCCGTTACCGGCAGAAAGAAGCCCGCCAGTATGGCAAGAAGAGTGGCAGGCGGGATCAGACTGCGGCGAAGGCTGTCCAGCAGCCGCCAGCGGTCGATATCCGTCAGGTCTTTGCCGCTGCGGAAAATCCAGGGGGCATTCTGCCAGTCGCCCCGAACCCAGCGGTGGAGGCGCTTGTAGTAGGACAGGGGCTTTGAGGGGAAGCTATCGGAAAATTCCGTATCGCCCATAAAGGCTCCGTGGAGATAGGCTCCCTCCAGCGCATCGTGGGACAAGATGCAGCCGGCAGGGAAGTGGGCCTCGCTGCACTGGAGCAGCACCTTTGCGTCCAAAATCCCCTTGCCGGCAAAGCCGCCGCTTTTGAAGGCGTCCATATACAGCTCGCCACACAATGCGCCGTAGGGATCGCTGCCCCCGGCACCGGCGAAAATCAGGGCAAAATCGGTGTAGGTCGCGCTTTGAAGCTCGGTGCTCATTCTGGGGTGGATCAGGGCATGGCCCTCGGTCACGATATGGCGCTGGGGGTCCACTTTGGGGGTGCACAGGGGATGGAGCATGGCACCGATCAGCTCTGAGGCCGCGCCGGGATACATGCGGGTGTCGCTGTCCAGCGTGATGATATACCGCACCCCCACCAGCGCGTCCCTGTCTCCGGTGACCTGAAGGGCGGATTCTCTGTCGCACAGCAGCTTGCTCAACTCCAGCAGTGCGCCGCGCTTTCGCTCGTTTCCGGTGTAGCGCTCTCCGTCAAAGCTGCGCTCTCTGGTGAAAAGGTAAAAGCCGCCGCCGTATTTGATATTCAGCTCATTGATGGCTGTGCGGGCAGCGCGGAGGATTCTTTCGTCTCCCTCGACCTCGGGCGCATCCGCGGCGGGCAGATCCGCCAGAATACCGAAGCACAGGTTTTTCCCGGCACTGCGGTTGGAAAGGCGAAATTCCTCCAGCCGGGAGGCAAGGCGTGTGCCACTGTCCGGGCAGGTCAGCAGGGCGGAGAGAACGCAGATGGTTCTGCCCTCCGGGGGCACGCCCTTTTCCGTGTCCATTCTGGGCAGGCGTCTTGACGGAACAAACTGGAGCAGAAGAAAATCCAGCAGGCTCTTTACCAGCTCCGATACCGGCAGCAGCAAAAGCAGTGCCGCTGCGGGACTGCCCACGGCAAAGGACAGCAGCAGACTCAGAAACAGGGTGAGGAGGATATTCGCGCCGATGTAAAGCCCGGCACCCCGGCCTTTGCTCCGGTCAAAGAGATAAAAGCCCACATGCCGCCGATCCTCTTCCGCCTGCTTGATAAAACGGCGGGCCAGCACATGCTCCTCCAGCCCCTGAGACCGGGCCAGCTTCTCAAGCCGGGCCAGATAGTCCTGCTTGGTGCCGCTGTCCATGTTGGGATAGTCGCCGGTGGGGTCTTTGGAGAGAATGGCCTCGGTCACATCCGACTGGGAGATCAGCTTTTCTGTGTCCAGCACGGAGAAGAGCCGAAGAGTGCCGAAAAGAGCCTCCAGCTCCTTTGCGTACTCTCCGGTGTCGGAGGCGTACTGCATATTGCTGCATACCTGGGCAATGCCCTCCGTTATGGCGGCGCGCAGGGCGGCAGGGAACAGCAGCAGCTCACTTCGCCGCAGCACCGTCACGGTCTGAAAGCCCTGAAGAAACAGCGCGCAGCGCTCCTCGTCCACGGCTCCCTGTCCGGCATGCAGCAGAGCGCGGCACAGCTCGAAAATCAGGGGCAGGTCACCGCAGAGCCGGAGGCACCGCGCACAAGCCAGCCCCGAGCGGGCAAAACGGTATTCCCGCTGCACCATGTACCAGTTGTCCAGCAGCCATTCACAGGCGGCAGGCACGGAGGGCTGGCCACCGTAGCGGCGGGATATGACCTCGTGGGTACGCTGTATCAGGGAAAAGCTCCGTTTCATCAGCTCCGTGCAGTGCCGGGCAGAGCCAGTACCGTCCGGGCGCAGAAGCCTTGCCTCCGAGGCCGCAAAGGCGGCTAATTTTTCATCGCTTATATATGACAAACTGTGGTTATCCATGCTTTCCTCCTGTTTGAGGTTTACCATCCGTGGACAAGGGGAAACACGGTTTTCGGCGGTCGGCAAAGCGCCTGAGTGAGCCGCTGTCAGGCATATTTCCCACTGTCCAATGATGGTATTTACATTTTTCCCATGCTTTGCATTTATATGCGGAAACCGTTTGATGCAAAATAATCTGTGCTGACAAGAAAAAATACTTGACAGCGGCGGCATATGGTTGTATACTCTGCAAAGGTAAATCACTTGACAGGAGGGCGGAACCGTGGCATACAGCAGGATGATGCAGGCGATGCTGCTGGACTTTTACGGCGAACTGCTCACCGAAAAGCAGCGCGAGTGCTACGATCTGCACTATAACGAGGATCTGTCTCTGGCGGAGATTGCAGAGCAGAGCGGCATATCCCGTCAGGGCGTGTGGGACAATATCCGCCGTGCCGAGGCTGCGCTGCAGGATATCGAGAACAAGACCGGGCTGATCCGCCGCTTCGCCGAGACCATGCAGGCGCTGGAGAAGCTCAGCGCCCAGGTGGACAGGCTCACAGCTCTCACCGAAGGGGAGGCCAACGACCTGGCCCGGCAGGTGGCCGAAGGCATAAAAGAGCTACGGACAAAAGGATGACCGACCATGGCATTTGAAAGCTTATCCGAAAAACTGAATGCCGCTTTCAAGAAAATGCGCGGCAAGGGCAGACTCTCTCCCGCCGACGTGAAGGAGGCCATGCGCGAGGTGCGCATGGCTCTGCTGGAGGCGGACGTCAGCTATAAAGTGGTAAAGGATTTTACCAAGACCGTCACCGAGCGGGCCAGCGGTAGAGATGTGCTGGAGGCCCTGTCTCCGGCGCAGATGGTCATCAAGATCGTCAACGAGGAACTCTGCGCCCTGATGGGCGGAGAGAACCAGAAGCTGAACATCAGTTCCAAATCCCCCAGCGTTGTGATGCTGGTGGGCCTGCAGGGCGCAGGCAAGACCACCAATGGGGCAAAGCTGGCGGGCTACATGCGCAAGCAGGGCAAACGCCCCTTGCTTGCCGCCTGCGACATCTACCGTCCCGCCGCCATCAAGCAGCTGGAGACCGTAGGTGCCCAGCTGAACATCCCCGTTTTCCAGATGGGGCAGACCGACCCTGTGGATATTGCCAGAGCCGCCGTGGAGCACGCCAAAAAGCACGGCAACGATCTGGTCTTTCTGGATACCGCCGGACGCCTCCATATCGACGAGGCGCTGATGGAGGAGCTGAAGAACATCCGTGACGCGGTACAGCCTGCGGAGAATCTGCTGGTTGTGGACGCCATGACCGGTCAGGACGCGGTAAATGCCGCCACTGCCTTTGACGAGGCTTTGGGCGTCACCGGCGTGATGCTCTCCAAGCTGGACGGCGACGCAAGAGGCGGCGCGGCATTGTCTATCCGGGCCGCCACCGGCAAGCCCATCAAGTTCATCGGCGTGGGCGAGAAGCTGGATATGATTGAGCCCTTCCATCCCGACCGTATGGCCTCCCGCATTCTGGGCATGGGCGATGTGCTGACTCTGATCGAAAAGGCAGAACAGAGCTTTGACGAGAAGAAGGCCCTTGAGACGGCGGAGAGACTCCGAGCAAACAAGTTCACTCTGACCGATTATCTGGATCAGATGGCCCAGATCAGGAACATGGGCAGCCTGCAGGATATCGCAGGCATGGTGCCTGGCATGGACGCCAGTGCCCTCAGCGGAGCCCAGGTGGATGAAAAGGTCCTCGCCCGTCAGGAGGCCATCATTCTGTCCATGACCCCGGACGAGAGGGAGAACCCGGGCAAGCTCAACAGCAGCCGCAAAAAACGCATCGCCGCAGGCTCCGGTACTGCGGTGGTGGATGTGAACCGGGTTTTGAAGCAGTATGAGACCATGCAGCAGATGGTAAAGCAGCTCAACAGCAAGAGCATGAAGAAAAAGCAGAAGAAAATGGGCAGGATGGGCGGTTTCCCCGGTCTCCCCGGCGGCTTCGGCTTCTGAAAAGGTTTGCAACGCGCCGCATGCGCATTGTAATATATCAGATTTTACATGGAGGTGAATATACAATGGTAAAAATCAGACTTCGCAGAATGGGTGCAAAGAAGGCCCCCTATTACCGCATCGTGGTTGCTGACTCCCGCAGCCCCCGCGATGGACGCTTCATCGAGGAACTGGGAACCTACGATCCCATGGCTGAGAGCAACAAGATCAAGGTGAATATGGAGCGCGCAAAGTACTGGATTGCAAACGGCGCTCAGCCCACCGATACCGTACGTGGCCTGCTCAAGAAAATTGAGGCCTGATAAGGAGTATCTACCGGCATGAAAGAACTTTTGACCTATATTGTGCAGAGTCTCGTGGATCATCCCAACGAGGTTTCTGTGACCGAGCGCAAAGCCGACGGCGAGACCGTTTTTGAGGTCCGCGTTGCCGACGGCGATATGGGCAAGGTCATTGGCCGGCAGGGCAGGATCGTAAAGCAGATCCGTATACTCATGCGGGCCGTCGCCCAGAGGAAGGGCAAGAAGGTTTCGGTTGAGATCCTTGACTGAAATTCCATAAAAAAGCAGAGGCAAATGCCTCTGCTTTTTTCGTTCTGAGAAAAAATATTGTATAATATAAAGGGATAGGGTAAAATACAGATAACAGGAAAAGGGAGGAACAACATGAAGAAAGGAAAAAGAATTCTGGCCATTGCCCTGCTGGCGGCTCTGGTCCTGTGCCTGGTCGGCTGCGGCTCCTTTGAGACCAGAATGGCAAAGGCCGCCAAAAAGATGAGCAGCCTGCAGACCTACCATGTGGATCTTGACATGCAGATCTCCATGTCCATGGCCCTGCTGGGACAGAGCGTTGACATGGATATAGCGATGCAGAGCGCGATGGATGCCCAAAGCGATCCTATGCGCTGCAAAATGGACATGACCCTGAATGCAATGGGCATGAACCAGCAGGTTCTGGGCTATTTCGAGAAAGACGGGGAGGAGTATATATCCTATGCTTCGGCTGACGGCGGAACCACCTGGGAGAAGAAAACCGTGACCGCCGAGGATCTGCCTGTCCAGAGTGAAAAAATGGGAGAGAATATACAGATCTTCATCGAGTGCGCCGAGAGCTTCCAGGAAGTGGGCAAGGAGGAGATAAACGGCTCCGCTGCTACCCGCTATGACGGCGAGATATCCGGCGAAAGCGTTCAGGCTGCCATGGATATATCCGGCACCTGGGAGATTCTCAGCCAGAGCATGGGCACGGAGATCGATGAATCCGCCTTTTCCGATCTGGGCAGCATTCCCTGCTCCATCTGGATTGATGACAAGAGCGGCATGGTGGTCCGCTACGACATGGACATGACGGAGATCATGCAGTCCATGGCGGAGGAGATGATCAGCCAGACCCTGGCCTCCATAGGAGCCGACGGCATAGAGGTGGAGCTGGATATTGCGCAGGTCACTGTCAGCGCCGTGATGTCCCAGTTTGATCAGGTTGGGGAGATTGTAATCCCCGACGAGGCAAAAGCGGCGTAAATTCTTCCGGGAAGCCGGGGCATCCGTTCCGGCAAAAAAGGATATATAGCAATAAAAACGCCGGGAAGTAATTCCCGGCGTTTCAGACCGCAGACAAAGCCATCGGCGATGAATATTCTTACATGGGGAGATTGTGAAGAGGGGATGGGAGTCCCCTCTTCACGTTCAATCACGCCGGGGATTACTCCCCGGCGTTTTTTGTTTATGCAATTGGGTTATGCTTTGCTGCGTTTGCGGAGAACGGTTACGGCTCCGAAGCCCATCAGCAGAGCCCAGAAGGCGACATCGGAATCATCGCCGGTCTGAGGTTTGAGAGACGCGAGCGTGTTATACACGGTAAAGCCTCCGTCACCGTAGGAGACGAAATAGCCCTCCACCCTGGTGGTCTCCACCGGGATGTACTTGATCTCCTTGCCGTTTTCATCATACTTGGGCAGCGTGACGGATACGGACCAGCCGTTCTTTGCGGACAGCTCGTACGCCTTGAGCACCTTGCCGTTGGCAAGCAGATTGACCTTCACGCTGTCGGTACGCTTGGTGGTGTCGCCGCTGTCTACCCAGACCTTCTTGATTACGGCGTTTATTTCAGGATCGTTGGTGATGGCAATGGTGCAATCCTCGAGAGTTATAAGGTTATCCTCCTGACTTACCACCCGGAATTCGCCGAAGGCGTGGAGGGTTTCAAGAGCCACCTCACCGTTTACAAGGACAGGCTTGCCGTTGGAGCCGTTGCCGGTGCTGTTCACAACATCAATTCTGCTGTTGTCAGCCTTGACCACCAGGGTGCCGGTAAAGCCGGAGCGGTTGTGGTCGGAATAGAAGGTGGAGCTGTTGAGCAGGATATTGTATCCGCCGCCGTTCCACTCCAAAGCGTCCTGGGCGTAGTTGGTGATGGCGAGATAGGAGCCGTTGAGCACCAGCTTATCGTTGCTGCTGAAGTAGATCGCATGGGCATTGCCTGCACAGGAGCCGTCCATGCTCATGGAAGCGCCGTTCAAGGTCGGAGAGGAGTTCTGGTTGGCAAAAGGGGAATTCTATGTTATACTGAATCGTTATTGGAGGTGTCCTATGGAAAAGAAACCGTATATTGAGGCCGGGCGCATCGTGAACACCCATGGTATTGCCGGCGAGGTGAAGATTGAGGTCTGGCTGGACAGCCCCCAGTTCATGAAGGGCTTCAAGCGATATTTTATAGAGGAGAAGGAAGTTAAGGTGCTGTCCGCCCGGGTACACAAGAGCTTTGTCATTGCAAAGCTGGTGGGCGTGGAGGACGTGAACGCCGCCATGCGCCTGAAGGGCAGGGCCGTCTCTATCCACCGGCAAGATGCAAAACTTCCCGAGGGAGCCTTTTTCCTGCAGGATATCATCGGCGCCTCCGTGGTGGACGAGAGCGGCACGGAGATCGGAAAGCTCACGGATGTGATGGAGACTCCCGCTTCCAATGTGTATGTGGTAAAAGGCGGGACGGAACACCTGATCCCGGCTGTGCCTGAATTTATACTGTCAACCGATGCAGAGGCCGGCGTTATCACCGTCCGGCTGATAGAAGGAATGTGAAGCGCCATGCGAATAGATATCATGACCCTTTTTCCCGACACGGTGAACGCGGTTTTGCATGAGAGTATCATCGGAAGAGCGGCAAAAAAGGGCATTGTGGAGATCAATTGCGTACAGATCAGAGACTATACGGAAAACAAGCAGAATCAGGTGGACGATTATCCCTACGGCGGCGGCTTCGGCTGCGTGATGATGGCCCAGCCGCTGAAGTCCTGTCTGGATGATATTATGTCAACCGCAAAAGGCCTGCGCAGCCGGGTGATCTACATGTCCCCGCAGGGGCAGCCCTATACCCAGGAGACGGCCAAGCGGCTGAAGCGGGACTATGACCATCTGGTGCTGGTCTGCGGCCATTACGAGGGTGTGGACGAGCGGTTTATTGAGCAGTGTGTGGATGAGGAGATCTCTCTGGGCGACTTTGTGCTGACCGGCGGAGAGATTGCCGCCATGGCGGTGGCGGATTCGGTCTGCCGTCTGGTGCCGGGCGTCCTTGCGGACGAGCAGTGCTACACCGGCGAGAGCCACTGGGACGGCCTGCTGGAATATCCCCAGTATACCAGACCCGAGGTGTGGGAGGGTCGCGCCGTGCCGGAGGTGCTCCTCCGGGGCGACCATGCCAGAGTGGAGCAGTGGCGGCGGAAAAAGCAGTTTGAACGCACCATGGCAAAGCGCCCGGACATGTTTGAAAAGCTGGAGATCAAGGACAAGGAGGATGTAAAGCTCCTTGAAGAGATCAGAAAGGATGCCCACAGGGTAAAGCTCACCGAGCCTCTGAGCTTCCGGACGGCGACGGGAGAGGACATGGAGGATATCCTCCGTATTGTGGGCGATGCCAGAGTCTCCCTGAAAAAACACCATGTGGACCAGTGGCAGGGGCTTTATCCCGACGAGAAGGCCTTCCTTTTCGACATGGAGAGAGGGGAGTGCTTTGTCCTCTGCCACGGCGGGGAGACGGCGGGATTTTTCACCCTGTCCACCCGTGAGGAAAAGAGCTATGCCAATATTACCGACGGCAAGTGGACGGCGGACATGCCCTGCTGCGTGCTGCACCGGGCGGCGGTGGCTGCCGGATACCGGGGCAGCGGCATGGCGGAGTATCTGATGAAATGCGTGGACGAGCAGACCCGGAACTACGGCCTGCGCTGCATCCGCGTGGATACCCACCGGAAAAACAAGGCCATGCAGCGGCTTTTGCGGGACAGCGGCTACCGTTACAGGGGAAATGTGCAGGTGATCGTCGAGCCGGGACACGATACCGCCCGGCAGGCCTTTGAAAAACTGCTGAAAAAATAAAAAAAGGGGAGCTGAAAATGAATAAACAATCCGTATTTTGCCTTATAATGGCTATATTCTGGACGATTGTGGCTGCCGCTGCGGTCTATACCGTCATCGCAATGGGCGTGATGAACGCCTGGTCTGTGCTGATCCTGGCTCTGGCTGTGGCCTGCACCTGCATGCAGTGGATGCGCTTTAAAAATTCCCGCGGGAAGAAAAAATAATGGAGCTGACCAATATTAACGAGATCCGCGAGCTGTTGGGCCGCCACGGTTTCCGCTTTTCCAAATCCATGGGTCAGAATTTTCTGACTGCCGCCTGGGTGCCGGAGAGCATCGCGGAGGGTGCGGGTCTGGATAAGGACAGCGGCGTTCTGGAAGTGGGCCCGGGCATCGGCTGTCTGACGGAGCAGCTGGCAAAAAGAGCGGGAAAGGTGGTCTCTGTGGAGCTGGACAAGGCTTTGAAGCCGGTGTTGGCGGAGACACTGAAGAGCCTTGACAATGTGGAGCTGATCTTCGGCGATGTGCGGAAGCAGGATCTGAAAGGTCTGGTGCGGGAGCATTTTGAAGGGCTCCGCCCTGCGGTGTGCGCAAATCTGCCCTATAATGTGACCAGCCCCCTGCTCACCGCCTTTATCGAGGCGGAGTGCTTTGACAGCATCACGGTCATGATCCAGCGGGAGGTGGCCCGCCGTATCTGTGCCGCCCCCGGCAGCGGGGATTACGGCGCCTTCGGCATCTTTGTGCAGTGGCACACGGAGCCGGAGCTTCTGTTTGATGTGCCTCCATCCTGCTTCATCCCTCAGCCCAAGGTGACCTCCAGTGTCATCCGGCTCCGGCGCCGTAAGACAAGGCCTGTGCCCGTGTCCGATGAGGCTCTTCTATTCAAAATCATCCGCGCCGCTTTCAACCAGCGGAGAAAGACGCTGGTCAACGCCCTGTCCTCCGGCCTGGGGCTGGAAAAGGCGGATGTGGAGCGGGCGCTGGAAAATTGCGGCTTTGATACCAGAATCCGGGGAGAAACCCTGGATATTGGTAGTTTTGCAAAAATTACGGATGAAATCGGCAAGGTATGAAACATGGATTTGTAAGGAAAATGCATTGATTATCCTGCCGTTTTTGTGATAATCTAATCAGTGGCAAAGAGCAGCTTTGCCCAACCAATCGCTTAAATTTAATTCTTTATAGAAAGGACGCAAACAATGAGCAAAAAGTATGTCTATCTGTTTTCCGAAGGCAACGCTTCCATGCGTGAGCTCCTTGGCGGCAAGGGCGCAAACCTGGCAGAGATGTCCAATATAGGTCTCCCCGTTCCCCAGGGCTTCACCATCACCACCGAGGCCTGCACCCAGTACTATGAAGATGGCCGCCAGATCAACGACGAGATCATGGCTGAGATCATGAAGAATGTCGAGATCATGGAGCAGATCAACGGCAAGAAGTTCGGCGACCTGACCAATCCTCTGCTGGTTTCTGTTCGCTCCGGCGCACGCGCTTCCATGCCCGGCATGATGGACACCATCCTGAACCTGGGTCTGAACGACGACGTTGTCGCCGCTATGATCAAGGGCAACCCCGATCCCAATTTTGAGCGTTTCGTATATGACTCCTACCGTCGTTTCATCCAGATGTTCTCCGACGTTGTCATGGAAGTCGGCAAGAAGTATTTTGAGAA
>CAZESU010000001.1:20176-54444 GCA_964515275.1 uncultured Oscillospiraceae bacterium | reverse complement strand
AAAGCGGAGAAAAGCGGCCTGCCCTTCGCCCTCGCGCTTGAATACGCCGGCATCCTCAAGCACCTGCTCAAAAACAGCTCCTACCTCGCGGCAGAGTATATCCTCGGTGTTTTCTCGGGTGAAGCTGTATTTCTCCCGAAGCGCATCTACCCAATCGGCGTGCTTGAAAAGCGTCTCGTCGGCGCGGATATCCGTACCGGAGAGGATCGCTTCCTTCAGGTCAGCAAGCTCTGTTTTTAGCCGAGAGGGGAGAATAGCAAGACCCATCACCTCAATAAGACCGATGTTCTCTTTCTTGATGTGGTGAAGTTTTGCGTGAGGGTGGAACAGACCCAGGGGGTGCTCTTCGGTGGTCAGATTGTTTCTCAGCACCAGGTCAATCTCAAAGTTGTCGCCCCGCTTTCTGGCGATAGGAGTTATGGTGTTGTGAGGTATGCCGTCCGTTTCGGCATATACGGATACGGAGGGATCACTGTAAGTGCGCCATGCAGAGAGAATTTTGTCTGCAAGTTCGATAATCCTGTCACTGTCCGTGGAGGACAGGCGGATGACCGACATAGGCCAGCGGACAATGCCGGCTTTCACATCCTCAAAGTCCCTGAATGCAACGTCCGTCTCCACGGGAGCCTTTGCCATGGCAAACTCATAGTGACCGCCCTGAAAATGGTCATGGCTCAGTATGGAGCCGCCCACGATAGGCAAGTCTGCATTGGAACCCACAAAATAATGGGGAAACTGCTTCACAAAGTCAAAGAGCTTACAGAAGCAGGCGCGGTCTATCTTCATGGGGGTATGCTGCCGGTTTAAAACAATGCAGTGCTCATTATAGTACACGTAGGGGGAGTACTGTAGATACCACTGGGAGCCTGCGATCGTCACCGGTATCAGTCTGTGATTCTGCCTTGCCGGGTGGTTCATCCTGCCGGCATAGCCCTCGTTTTCGCTGCAAAGCTGGCACTTGGGATAGTCGGTCTGGGGGGCAAGCTTTGCAGCTGCAATGGCGCGGGGGTCTTTCTCGGGCTTGGAAAGATTGATGGTGACATCAAGCGTGCCGTATTTACTGTCATAGGTCCACTTGCGATCCTTTTTGATTCTGTCCCGACGGATGTAATTGGTGTCCTGACTAAATTGATAATACCAGTCGGTGGCATTTTCGGGACACTGAGCGTAAAGCTCACGGAATCTGCGGCGAACCTCATGAGGGAAGGGTGTCAGTACGCCCATGAGCTTTGTATCGAACAGGTCGCGGGCGACAATATTGTCCTCAATCACACCTCTTTGGCAGGCGTTGTCGCAAAGGGCATTCAGAATATCGCACAGTGGCGCGGAAACGGCACCGTCACCCTCTGGACTGTTCAGTTCCATTACTTCCAGAAGCCGGTTGAAAGCATAAGCTCTGTCATCTTCTTCGATAAGGCCGCATTCTACGGCGTAATTTACCAGCGCATCCAGATATGCTTTCATTTGCATTTCTCCAATAACACTCCACCCTGAGGACGGATGGATAGTACATGACATGCCCCTTTGCCCAAAACGGTGTCGATACCCCGGGAAAACTCCTTCAGCATATCATCGTGCACAAAGGCCTGTATGGTTCCGGCAAAGCCACCGCCGTGGACACGGCAGGCGCCGCGCCCGTTTAAAAGCCTGTCGGCCAGCGCGAGAGCAAAGGCCAGTTCCTGATGCTTCGTGTGCCCGGTGGGGACCACATTTTGCAGATACAGCCATGAGGACTGCCCCGATGCTTTCACCTGGGTAAGAAATCCCTCGAAATCGTTTGCCTTCAGAGCAGCAACCTCTTTTTCGACCCGGCGATTTTCTTCAAAAACATGCATTGCACGGAGAACTGCCCTGTCACCTGCGGCGCGGCGAAGCTCGTTTATATGGGAGTAGAAAGCGTCCTCGTCTACCTGCCTCAGATATTCCTTACCCAGCATGGCGCATACCTGACTGAGCTCACCGGGGATGGCGGCATATTCATCGGTCAGATCCGCGTGGCTGGCTCCGCTGTCGATGATGCAGAGGCTGTACCCGCAGCGGGAGAAATCAAAGTCCACCGGCTCTATCACAGGCGCGTGGGAGTCTTTAAAGTCAATGCCGATGATGTTTCCCACAGATGAGGCCATCTGATCCATCAGACCGCAGGGCTTGCCAAAATAAACATTTTCAGCGTACTGGCCGATCTGGGCAATTTCCACGGGGGATAAACCGCAGTTGGAAATGTGGTTTATGATGGTGCCCATCAAAACTTCAAAGGCGGCGGAGGAGCTGAGCCCGCTGCCGGGGAGAACCCGGGAACTGACATAGGCATCAAAGCCCCGGAGCCGGTGGCCCCGCTGGGCGATACCTGCGGCGACTCCTCTGATGAGTGCAGCGGTGCTGCCCTGTTCCTCTGGCCTTGCAAGCAGATCGGACAGCTCAATGATGCACATGTGATAGCCCTCGGAAATGATGCGGATGGTGGCTTCGCCGTTTACCGCAACTGCCGCGGTGGAGTCCAGATTTACCGCGGCGGCGAGGACGCGCCCATGCTGATGGTCGGTGTGGTTACCGCCCAGCTCCGTTCTGCCCGGGGCTGAAAAAATAAACTGCCAGGGCCGGTCAAAGCTGACGGAAAAATTAGCTTTTAATTCTTCGTACATGCTGATTACCTCATTGGATGGGATTGAGAAGGAAGTCGTCCAGCGTTCCCCAGCCGCCTCCGGCGGCTTTGATATATACGCCCACTGTCATGCTGCCGCTGTGACAGGGGATGTTTTCTATTTTCGGCTGCTGCCATACGCGCCAGCCTGCGAGAGAAAAGTCCTGCTCAAAATACTCTCCGTCAGAATTGACGTAGATATACATAACAGCATCGTCGCCCACATCTCCGCCCTGAGCCTGAAGAGTGAAAGAATAGCTGCCATCACGCAGGCCGCTGACGAATTGCTCCACGCGAAATTCCACGGCGTTTTCGTTCCAGAAGTGAAGAGAGGTCTCTCCGCTGAAAGCATCGGTGGCCTTTATCTGAAAGTCAGTCTGCTCCCCAACGGCGATGTTCTCTATCTGCCACATGGAGCGATTTTCATCCTCAAAACTGTAATTTTCAACGTAGTTTTCCTCCACCATGTTGACATAGCAGATTACCGGCAGACCCTCCGCCGTACCGCTGATGGGATAGATACCCACAGGAGAGGCGGAAATGCTGTCAAGGTCTGTTTCGCTGTCCCACTGGACAGGAACTTCGGCTGAAGTGCCGTCATTATAAATGGCGGAGACCGTCTCCGGCAGAGAGATGGGATGATTGAGCTTCACGGTGACATAGGCACTCTCCGCACAGTCCACCGCTACCGGCACCTGCGTGCCGGTCTTTATATAGCTGAACACCCGCAGAGACTCCAGCGGATAGCCCTCCGCGTCGAACAGGGCCTGATTGTCACAGGCGCTGCCGCCGTAATATATGCCGGCATCGTCGGGATCATAGCCCGCAGAATAGGAGCTTGCCCAACCGGAACCGAAGCTTTCCCATTTTGCGGATTTCTCCTCCCAGGTGTCCCCGGGGACGGGGATCCACCCCGGCTCCCAGTAGAAAACGCCGATACCGGCCTCGCCCAGAGAGGCAACCGTTGAAATCACGTCGGCGATCTCGTGAGCCTGTCCCTGAACAGTGAAGGGATAGGGTTTTTCATAGCTCAGTTCTTCCCCGATGGTGTTGCTGTGCAGGTCGAAGTCCTCCACGCTGTACGCCCAGGAGGTCTCTGCCACCATCACCTTTTTGCCGTACTTCTCCGCTACGCTGCTAAGCTGCTCCCGCAGATTTTCAAGAGTGCTGTGCCAGTAGGGGTAGTAGGATGTAGCAAAAACGTCGTAATCCACGCCGTTTATCTGAAGGTTGGAGGCGTAGAGAGAGAACTTACCGGCCTCGGGATTGGTGTAATGTACGGCGATGAGCGTATCCGGCGCTGTATCGCGCACAGCCTGGGAGGCGGAGGCCATCAGCTGCATGCAGTGGGGCACACTTGTCTCGCCGCAAAAGCCGGTGGTAGTCTCGTTGCCGATCTGCACCATACCGACTTTCACGCCCGCAGCGTCCAGCGCCTGAAGGCTTTGCACGGTGTAATCATAGATGGCAGCGGTCTTTTCCTCCATATCCATGTCTTCCCATGCTTTGGGAGCCTGCTGCCTGGAGGGATCTGCCCAGAAATCGGAATAGTGGAAGTCCACCAGCAGTCCCATGCCGTATTTGGCGGCCCGTTTGCCCAGCTCAATGGCAATGTCTATGTCGCAGTTTCCACCGCCGTAGCCGTTCCCAGCAGCGTCAAAAGGATCGTTCCAGACTCTTGCGCGGATGTAGTTTACCCCTGCTTCGCTGAGCGTCTTGAGCATGTCCTGCTCACTGCCGTCAAAGCCGTGAAACACAACACCGCTGTTTTCGAGGGAGAGGAGACTGGAGACGTCCGCTCCCATTATAAAATCGGCAGACAGGTTTTCGCATTTTTCAACGTACAGCGTAGGTTCAGACCCGCTGCTGCCGCAAGCGGCCATGGAAAATACCATGGCCGCTGTAAGGATTGCTGCGAGAAATTTTTTCACAGAGATCATCCTTTCGTGGAACCGCCGGTGATGCCCTCAACGTAGAATTTTTGCATAATGACGAACAGAATGGAGATGGGTATGGATACCAGAACGCCGCCGGCGCAGAACTGGCCGAAGTACACGCTCTTTCTGGAGCGATCCAGCATTCCGAACAGACCCAGCGCCACTGTCCAGTCGGAGGCGATGCCGGAGTTGAGCATGATCTTTGCAAAAATGAAGTCCATCCACGGGGCGAGGAAAGCGTTTATGATGGTGTAAACAATGATGGGCTTTGACATGGGGACAATGATCTTCCAGAAGATCAGATTTTCCGAAGCGCCGTCAAGTTTTGCCGCCTCGCTCATGGAGATGGGAATGGTGTCAAAAAATCCTTTTGCGATCAGATAGCCCATACCGGAAGAACCGGAGTATACAAGGATAAGACCCAGATGACTGTTGGTCATGTTAAAGGTCTTCATGATGAAGTATATGGCTATCATGGAGAGGAAGCCGGGGAACAGGCCCAGTATCATGCCAAGGTTCATCAGAGGCTTTCTTGCGGGGAACCGCATACGGCTCATGACGTAAGCCACCATCAGCACAAAAATTGTGGAGATGATGCAGTTGAATACGGCAATGATGGTGGTGTTCAGCATCCAGGTCGGGAACTGGTTTGCAGCGTCCGTGTTGAGCAAAAGTTTCCTGTACTGGTCAAGCGTGTAGGCCTGGGGGAAGAAATGGCTGATACTCATACTGTTGGAGGTGGAGAAGGAATTCAGAACCAGCCAGATAATGGGTATAAGCCAGAATATTGCCAGAGCCAGCAGAATAAGGTGTCTGATGGGGTAAAAACGGCTGCCGCCGATCTTTAATGGTTTCTTCATTGCATAGCCTCCTCTTGGTTGCCTCGGGTAACAATGTTAAAGGCGACCAGTGTAATAATGGCACATACAATAAATACCATGATGCCGATGACAGAGGCCATTTTGTAGTTGTAGTATTCATTGGTGAGCCTGAACAGCCATGTAACAAGCAGGTCTATCTCTCTGGCGTGGGAGTTTGCGAGAAGCTGGTTGGAGGTCTCGTACACATCCTGGGTCAGCAAATAGATAACGTTGAAGTTATTGATGTTCTGCACCACGGAGTTGATCAGATAGGGACCCGTGACGAAGAGCATATAGGGCATGGTAATCTTTCTGAACTGCTGGAAGGCATTGGCACCGTCAATGGTGGCGGCCTCGTACAGATCCTGAGGGATGTTCATCAGAACGCCTGTTGCAATAAGCAGCAGATAGGGTACACCTATCCAGATGTTTATCAGGATAATCATGAATTTGGCCCAGCCCGGATGAGTCAGAAAGGGTATGTAAGACAGATACTGAGGCACAAGCCCGATATTTTTAAGCAGGGTTGTCAGGCCGATGCTTGAGCAGATGGAGTTAACGATACCCTGATCCGCAAAGAAGTTGCGCACCAGCAGCAGAGACACAAACTGAGGCACAGCCATGGCAACCACAAAGCAGGTACGCCATATCTTTTTACCCCGGGTGCGCTTGCTGTTGATGAGCAGGGCCAGTGCAATGCCGCCAAAATAGCAGGTGAAAGTGGCCAGCACTGCCCAGGTAAGCGTCCAGCCCAAAACTTTCTTGAAGGAGTAGCCGAAGGTTATGGTCATGGAGTTGGAGAAAAGCTGCTTGAAGTTGTCAAAGCCGACCCAGGTGAACAGGGCACTGGGGGGCATGTGCTGTTGGTCGTAGTTGGTGAAAGCCACAGCGATCATAACGATCAGCGGCACGATGGTGAACACCACAATACCCGTACAGGGCAGAGCCAGCAGGGTGCGGTGGTAATTTTCATTGAAAGCGCTCACAACGTCCTGCCTGAAGGTGGAGATAGGCTCGCCACGTTGGGCGCAGAGCTGAAGGTGATAAGCGGTCTTTACGTTGTTGATCCAGATAATGAAGAATACAAAGATCACAACAAGGCTGATGATGCTGTAAAGCAGGATCTTGAAGCTGTGGTCGTAGTCGTTCCAGACATTTGTAAACAGCACAGGATCAAAGTACATTTCCGCCTGTACAGTGCCGAGAGTATCGAATTTTGCCAGGTTGGTGGCTGCAAAGGTGCTGCAGAACCAGATGAACAGCGCCTCGAGAGCCGTGATAAATACACCGTGAACATATTTTCCGCGGCGGATATATCCCGCGCCCATGATAAGAAGGGAAAGCTTGACGAATAGATCGCCCTTGACTACCGCAACCGCAAAATCACGGAAAAAATGGGCGATGCCGAGGAAAAAGCTTTTGACGCCGGAAAGAAAACCGCCGGAAAAGGAAGCTCCCATTTTTACTCTCCTTTCCTGTTAATGCAAAACAGGGGGCAGGGTCTGTGCCCGCCCCCTTTTAGAAACGATTATTCGACAGAAGCAGTAATACCTGCGACTGCGGTCTCAAGCAGATCTTCCAGAGCAGTGCCGTCGGGGTTACCGTTGGACAGAATGGTGCCCAGAGTAGCGGCATTGGTCCAGTAGTTGGCACCTACACGCTGAACAGTGGCATACTCACTCTGAGCAGCCAGTGCGGCCAGAGCGGGGTTGGCAGCGACAGCTTCAGAAGCTGCAGCGTTGACATTGGAGGGGCCGTCGCCCTGATCCTGGAAGCGGAGAATCTGGTTCTCCTCGTTAGTGAGCCACTCAGCCAGCAGCATTGCCCAGCCAACATTTGCAGAGTGGGGGTTGACACCGATAAGCTTATAGCCTGCGTAGGAGGCCATCTGTACGGGCTCGCCGTTTACGTCAAAGGTGGGGAGCTTGATGCAGGCATAGCCGTCGCCATAAGCGGCCTGGATTGCGTTAGAGTCCCAGGCACCGTCTACCAGAGCGACAACACTGCCGTCTGTTGCGCCGGAGACCAGGTTGGAGGTGGAGTCTGCAATGAATGCGCCGGTGGCTACCAGATCAAGGATGCCCTGGCAGACCGCAACGCCGGTTTCGTTGTTCCAGTCGCAACTGTTGGTCAGCCCGTCCTCATTGATTGCCATATTCAGACCAGCGCCTTTGAAGAAAGAGTACAGATACCAGCCGCCGTCTGCGCCGAACTGCATGCCGACGCTCTTGCCTTCGGCTGCGGCCTTCTCGCACATGGTGTTAAGGGACTGAACGTCCTCTTCGGTGAAGAAGTTGCTGTCGTAGAACAGGAAGTAGCCGTTGGATGCAGACATAGGGTAAGCATACAGGGTGCCGTCAACAGAAGCTGCGGCGATAGCACCTGCGGTGTTGGCAGCGGTGATGGTATCAACGTCCATCTCTACTTTCTGGATAGCGCCGGCGTTGACGAGCTCACCCAGCTGGTCGTCAGCGAAAGTGAAGACATCTGCTGCGGCCTCAGGGTCGGTCAGGATAGTGTCCTTGCAGGTGGATTCGGATTCGATACCGATAGTGATCTCAAAGGTCTCATCAGGATATGCGGCTTTGAAGCTTTCGATCATCTGCTCGGTAATGGTGGGATAGTTGTCACCAACCCAAACGGTCAGCTTGATGGGCTCTTTTGCTTCGGAAGGGGTGCTCTCAGCGGCGGGTGCCTCGGAGGTTGCAGGTGCTGCGGATTCACCACAGGCTGCCAGCGCGAATACCATGCAGAGAGCGAGTACGAGTGCCAGGATTTTTTCATGTTTTTCTGTCCTTTCAACAAAATTTTTCTTATTTCAATCATGCTTTGGCATGGTTAAAATTCCGTATTACTTCCAGAGCGGGCAGAGAATTGCCTTCATAATCGAAAAGACACTGGTTGGCCCATTCGTTGCCGCAGTTCTTCTCTGTCTCCCCGCAGTAGGCAAGGGACGCGGGAGAGGCCCATGAAGAGCCGACGGCAGGTATCCACCCGGGTTCCCACCAATAGATACTCTTGCCCTTACCCTCCGGCAGAGCCTGTACCAGAGAAATCAGATCGGAGATGAAAGCTGCCTGCCCCTCCCGGCTCAGCTCGTGGGTAACGGGGGAGCCGTCGAAACGGTGAGCACCGTCTGCAATGCAGAGGGAGGCGGTGTCGGAATGGGGTGAGTAGTGCTTTGTGGTAAAGGGATAAGCTGTCTCAACAATGCTGATATCCTTGCCGTATCTGCCGATGCAGCCGGTAAGATTTGCTTTGAGTTGATCCATATCCCCGTGCCAATAAGGATAGTAGGAGGCACCCAGTATGTCAAATAATACCTGTCTCTCCGTGACTGCGTCGAGCCATTCTGTCCATACGGCATGATTGCCGCTGTTTTCCAGGTGGAGCATCACTTTGGCATCGCTGCTCTCCCGGACAGCGGAGGTTCCGGCTCTCAGCAGAGCGGAAAGCTCGTCAAAGCCCTGACGGGGAGATGCCTCAGGCAGCCTGCCCACAGGCCACAGCATGCCGTTGGTGATCTCGTTTCCCACCTGTACGCAGAAGGGAGACAGACCCTTTTTTTCAAGTCTCTCAAGGGTGCGGGCAGTGAACTCATATACGCAGGTGCAAAGCTCATCGAGATTTTTTCCCTGCCAAGCCTTGGGTATCATCTGCCGGGCAGGGTCGCACCAGAAGTCAGAATAGTGCAGGTCCAGCAGCAGACTCATTCCTGCGTCCTTTGCCCTTTGCGCAAGGCGCTGCACCCGGGCTATGTCGCAGGTGCCGCCCATGTAGGGCTCGCCGTTTTTGCTATAAGGGTCATTCCAGAGGCGGAGCCTTGCGGAGGTTACGCCGCAGTCTGCAAGTTCTTCCACAAGATCCAGGGCTTTCCCGTTTACTCGGAAAACGGCGCCCTGTTTTTCGGTCTCCTCAAGGGAAGAAAAGTCCATTCCAAAGATCATTTTTCGCTGTCAAAATCAAAGCGGCGCAGCATATCCCGGTAACGGAAGCGGGCCATCTGGTTTTTCTCCAGTACGTCCGCCTCACTGCCGTGATAGCAGCAACGGATGCAGTAATACTCTTCCTTCTCTGCGTCATAGAACATGTCGATGTCTATATCGCGCATGAAGCAGGAGGGGCAGCGGTAATTCAGTTTGCCTTTTCCAGACTGAGCCACGATACAAAGCCCTCCTTTTCTGAGATTGAACCCTTTACACCCAGCGTGAACATGGGCGAGAAAGCGTAGCCCTCGCGGACATAGCAGGCGCTTTCGCCGGCACTCATGGAAACCCTGGTGTTGATCTGGGGGATGAGAGCGGAGGCCGTGCCGGTGCTTTCGGCACTGCGGCACTTGTAGGCGTAATCAATGCTCTCCTCACCGGCAGTGAGGATGATGCCGCACATGTCCTCGGGATATTCGGTAGTGCCGTAGCAGGCGGTTATATACTCGTCAATCTCTACTCTGGCGCCGGGAATGTTGGTCTCAAGCAGACGGCGCTCGGTCTCAACGGCGGAGCTGCCCTCTTTAAAGCGGAAGATGGTCTGGATTTTAGCTTTCAGATCGCCCAGTACTATTTCCACCGGCTCAAGAGTGACAACGCGTGTGTTGCCCTCCTGAGAGTAGCCGGCGGTGGTGCGGCAGAGGCACATGTCGGCGCTCCTGCCTTTGTAGCTGACGCGGCAGCTCTTTACCGTGCCTTCACCGGCGTAGTGGGTGAAGAAGCCGGCCCGGTAGTTTGCCTGAACGAGGAACGGATAGGACACGTCCTGTACGTTCTTTGTGCCGATGCCGCAGGGGCGGTACAGTCGGGCTGCATAGGGGCGCAGGTCGATCATGGCGCCGCCCTGATTCATGTCGAGGCAGCAGCGCATATAGGGGTCGCAATACCAGAAGTGCTGCTTTTTGGAGCCGTAGAGTATATCCTTCCAGAGAGCGCACTCCGGCTGCTCGTAACCGCGGTTTGCACGGAACCAGTCGGCAAACTCTGCCATAGTCATATCCAGCAGCTTGCCCTTGCGCTTGAGCTCGCCGTAATAGGCCATTGCGTCCTCATAGCTCTTTACCAGCAGCTCATAGGGAGCTTCCCAGCGGCCTTTCTTGTTCATCCAGCCGGGACCTACGAACATCATGTTGTAGGAGTAGCCGTTATTGAATTTGGCCTGATAGCGGTACTGGTCGATAATATTGTAAAGGTAAGGGTACTCTCCATCCTGATAGATCATGCCGCGCAGCACATTCTGAGGGTGGGTACCAAAGTTGGAACCATTGCCGTCAAAGCAGGCAATCAGGTCGCGGGACAGGTGCGGGATCGCCACAATGCCGCTGTCGTCCTCTGCTCCCTTTGCGGGAACATGGGTGTTGCAGGTGGAGGGGATCCACGGATTCCAGGGGCCGCCGTCCATCAGGGTGTACCAGGAGTTGTTGCAGGTGTGGTAGGCCTTGGGACCCTCCTCCCAGCAGGTGGCAACAGCACATTTAACCGTGGGGTACATCTCTTTTATGTATGCGGTAAGATCACAGTCCATGTAGTAGGAACCGGTGGACTCGGGATAAAACCCGAAACACTCATAAAACTTACCGAACACATCGTCCACGATGGCCCGCTTGTCCTCCATGGAGAACATCCAGATGCAGAAGTCCTGGGTTTTGTATTTCTCTTTAAACTCCTTGCAGGGCAGACCCAGCAGGGACAGGCTGATCTCGTCGCCGTATTTGTCGTGATAGTCCCTGGCCAGCCGGATGGCCTCATCGGAGAACAGGGAGGAATAGGTCATCTGTATGGTAGTGCGCAGGCCGTTTTTGTGGGCAATGTCCTGCTGGAGCTTAAAGATCTCCAGAGACTCGTCCTGCAGCTTTTCTCCACCGCCGGCGGTCTTTTCCGCGTATTCCGGCATCAGCTCCGGCCGGTGGAGCAGGTTCAGAATGAAGGTGTCCGACATATTTAATTCTCCGTTAATCTATAATTGATAACAGCTTTTCCGCCGCCTTGGAGCCGAGCGCCCGTGCGTCGACCAATTTCGCTGTTTTAACAGTACCGAGAAGAGACAGCATATCGCTGCCGTACAGCGCAGCAACGGGCATTTTCATCTCCGCACTGTGCATTGAGGTGAGGACATGGGCGCAGATATAATCGTCACCGCATATGATAGCGTCTGCTCCTGCTTTCACCGCAGAGATCAGCGCATTGTTGATATCCTCAACAGAGCCAATTCCGTCGTAAATCATGGGAGCGTTCATGCCCTGCTCACGCAGAGCCATGCTGTAACCTCTGACTCGGCTCAGGTTGACCTCGTAACTCATGTTTCCGATGAGCAGTGCGGGGCGGATACTGCCGTCTTGTATCACCGAACGGGTAAGCTCCCTTGAGGCGGAGGCATTGTCCGCGTCGATCTGAATAATGTCCCTGTCGTCGCTGGAGCCGATGAGGACGAAAGGGAGGTGCAGACTTTTCAGAAGAGCCATCGCCGGGTCGTCTGCTACGGCCCGCATGATAATATATCCATCCGCTTTCTCGGCGGAGATAACCCGCTTCAGCTGTTCACAGTTCCTTTCGCTTACGGTGGTGATGATCACATCGTAGTCGTGTTTCACCGCCGCAGTGCCGATGCCCATCAGACATTGATGGAAAAAGGGCATCTGGAAGTTGAGCGCGTCCTCCGGTAGCAGGGCACAGAGGTTGAAAGACTTCTTCTGAGCCAGACTTTTCGCAATAGAGTTGGGACGGTAGCCGGTTTTTTGTATATACTCAGTCACTCGTCTGCGGGTATCCTCGGAAATACGCCCCTTTCCCGAAAGGGCACGGGAGACTGTTGACTGTGAAAGACCAAGCTCATCTGCAATATCTGAAAGACGGCGGGGACCCGCCGACGGGGATGTCATCATAAAACTGGCCCCTCCCTTTTTTGCGCAGAATTTGCGCAAGCGCTTGCTTTATTAAATTGTAACATGAAAGTGAAAACAGTGTCAACGAATTTTTATACTATTTAACGAAAAAAACTGGGCTCTTTTTGAAAATATGAAAGAAATTGGAAATCAAAGAACAAAGCGGTTGACTTGCAGACGAAAAAAACATATAATAAATCAAATAATTTTATAGAAGGGGTGCGGCAAAAGCCGCACCCTTGAGTCTGTCAAAACCGGTAGGCAGCAAGACAACGGGAAGGAAGATACGGTGAAAGAAACCCAGGAAGGGTGTCTTTCACGTTCAATAAAAGCACATTTTTGAACTTTTAAAAAAGTTCAAAAATGAAGACAGATTGTCAGAAAAGTCGGAAAAGACTTTTTTGACAATCTGGGGGTGCGGCAAAAGCCGCACCCTTGAGTCTGTCAAAACCGGTAGGCAGCAAGACAACGGGAAGGAAGATACGGTGAAAGAAACCCAGGAAGGGTGTCTTTCACGTTCAATAAAAGCACATTTTTGAACTTTTAAAAAAGTTCAAAAATGAAGACAGATTGTCAGAAAAGTCGGAAAAGACTTTTTTGACAATCTGGGGGTGCGGCAAAAGCCGCACCCTTGATTACACATGAGAGAGGATAAGATCGTGACGCATGCCCATGAGAGAATGACAGAGGGGTCTATCGGCGGGAAGATGATCCGTTTTGCGGTGCCTCTGTTTATTGGGGATTTGTTTCAGCAGTTATATAATACAGCGGATGCGCTTATCGTGGGAAACCTTCTGGGAAACGATGCTCTGGCCGCAGTCAGCGCGACAGGGACGCTGGTTTTCCTGCTGGTCAGCTTTTTCGGCGGCATCTCCGCAGGATCGGGCGTGGTCATATCCCGCTACTTTGGCGCAAAGGAGCCGGAGAAAATGCAGCGGGCCATACATACCAAGATCGCTTTTGACCTGACCTCCGGTGTGCTCCTCACCGTGATAGGCACAACGCTGACCCCCTTTATCCTGCGCCTCATGGGGACGCCCGAGGATGTCATGGAAAGGGCGGTACTTTATGTAAGGGTGTATTTTGCCGGCAGCATCGGCATGGTGCTTTATAACAGCTGTCGGGGCATCATGCAGGCTGTGGGCGACAGCAGACATCCCCTGAAGTACCTTATCCTGTCTTCTTTTATAAATGTAATCTTGGATATTGTGTTCATTGCGGTGTTTCACATGGATGTGGACGGCGCGGCTCTTGCCACCATATTGTCCGAGTTTTTGAGTGTGTTCCTGAGTTTGGGTCGTTTGCTGCGTGCAGATGTGGAATACAGGGTGCATCTGAGAAAGATCGGCTTTGACTGGGAGATGCTGAAGCTCATTGTAAGCTATGGCCTGCCCTCCGGCCTTCAAAATTCAGTGATAGCCCTTGCAAATGTAGTGGTTCAGTCCAACATAAACGCCTTTGGAAAAATGGCGGTGTCCGGCTGCGGTGCTTATACCAAGATAGAGGGTTTTGCCTTTCTGCCAATAACCAGCTTTACGATTGCTATTACCACCTTTGTAAGTCAGAATCTGGGGGCCGGGGAGTATGAAAGAGCGAAAAAGGGGACCCGTTTCGGCATCATCTGTTCACTGCTGCTGGCGGAGTTTATCGGCGTTGTGATGTATATCACAGCTCCGTGGCTGATCCGGGCCTTTACAAGCGAGCCTGAGGCTATCGCCTTCGGTGTGGACAAGTGCAGGATATGCTCCCTGTTTTTCTGCCTGCTGGCGGCCTCCCACTGCCTTTCCGCGGTGCTGCGTGGGGCCGGCAAGGCGGTGATCCCCATGATATCCATGCTCAGTTTCTGGTGCGTGGTGAGAGTGGCCTTTTTGCAGATCATGGTGCCCATCTTCAAAACCATCGCCGTGGTGAACTGGGTCTATCCTCTCACCTGGAGCCTGAGCACAATCTTTCTTATCATCTATTATCTGAAAGCGGACTGGCTGCACAGCTTTGAAAAACGCGCATGAAACCGTTGTAAATCGACGTTTTCTCATGTATAATACCCTTATAAATAAGAGAACAGGGGAGATATGCGGTGGCAATTGTCGTTGTGGGAAATGTTTTTGTAGACATTAAGGGTTTTCCCGATGATCTGTATATACCCGCAGGGCGTAACGCGGGTCGCGTGGAGATTGTACATGGCGGCGTTGGACGCAATGTGGCAGAGGATATTGCCAATGTGGAGCTGCGCCCGATCTTCGTGAGCATGGTGGACGACACTCCGGAAGGGGAGGATGTGCTACGTAAGCTCCGAAACCACAAGGTAAACACCGACTATGTAGTGGTCACGCCGGACGGTATGGGCATCTGGCTTGCGGTGTTTGACCAGATGGGAGATGTGGCAGGCTCCATATCCAAGCGCCCGAAAATGGAACCGCTGATAGAGCTGCTGGATAAGAAAGGTGATGAGATCTTCAAAGATGCAGACAGCATCGTCCTGGAGATCGACCTGGATAAGGATATCATCAAGCGGGTGTTCAAATTTGCCGAGAAATACGGCAAAAAGGTCTACGCAGTGGTGGCCAACATGGGTATTGCCTCCCAACGGAGAGATTTTCTCCAGTCCATCGACTGTTTCGTGTGCAACGCCCTTGAGGCGGGCATACTCTTTGTCTCAGACTTTTCCGATATGAGCCCGGAGGAGCTGTGCGATGCCCTTTCAGACCGGGTTGTCAGTGCGAGGATACCCTCCATGGTCATTACCATGGGCAGCCGGGGCGCGGTGTATGCGGACATGTATGGAGGCAAGGGCATCTGCCCTGCGGAGAGCGTAAAGGTGCGCGACACCACCGGTGCAGGCGACGCCTTCTGCGCGGGGGTAGCCATCGGCCTGACCTACGGCAAGAACATGCTGGATGCACTGGAGATCGGCACCCGTCTGGCCGCCTCTGTTATCACCGTTTCAGAGAATGTGTGCCCTCGCTTTTTGCCCCGGGAACTGGGACTGGATATAGAAGTTGAAGAATAAAGAAATTTTCCCTCCGCCTCCGGCGGAGGGTTTTTTTACTCGGCGAACTCACCAAAAAAACAGGAGATTTTTAGATAAACCTCCAAAAATGAAGGTGAGAATCTCCCCTGAGGTTGACTTTGTTATGCAATATTGTTAAAATCAAAGTAAGGGAGTGGAAACGTTACCGGGAACGTTTCCGGCAATGATTTTCACTGATATTGGACTGAATGGCCCGACTTTTTGAGAGACAGGAAATAAACGTGACGATAAAGGATATAGCCAGTGCCTGCGGTGTCAGCGTAAGCACGGTATCAAGAGTTTTAAATAATCGCCCTGATGTCAGCGAATCCGTCAGAAAACGCGTGCTCGCTATGGTAGAATCCAAGGGCTACATACCCAATAACAGCGCCAGAGATCTTGTGCGGAGTCAGTCAGACTCCATAGGCGTCGTGGTACGCGGCACGGGAAATATGTTTTTCTCGGAGATGCTGAAGACCGTGTCCAGAGAGATTGAGCGCAGCGGCTATACGATGGTGCTGCACTTTATTGACTCCGATGCGGACGAGGTGAAAGCCGGAGCCATTCTGGAACGGGAAAAGAAGTTGAGGGGAATCATCTTTCTGGGCGGCAGGTTTGACTATACTCCCTCAGAGCTTGCTCTTGTGGGTGTGCCCTATGTCTGCTGTTCCTATACCAACTGCTTCGGCTCTCTGGACGAGAGCGATTATTCCTCTGTATCCATCGACGACTACCGCACTGCCTATGCCGCAGTGGAGGAGCTTATCAAATTGGGGCATAGGCGCATAGCTGCCCTTGTGCCCAGCTGCAACGACCGCTCCATCAGCGAGCTGCGCTACAACGGCTATCGGGCCGCGCTGAGAGACCACAACCTGGAATACGACCCCGGTCTTCTCGTGGAGACCGGCGGCTGCTTCGAAATGCCGGAGACCTACCAGGGCATGTCCGCTCTTATAGAAAGCGGACGGGACTTTACCGCGGTGTTTGCCTTGTCCGATGCCACTGCCATCGCCGCTATTAAGGCCCTGAATGACCATGGAAGGAAAGTGCCGGAAGACTGTTCCGTGATCGGCATTGATGGGGTAAGCGTCTCCGCATATGTAACACCTACTCTTACCACCATGGCCCAGCCAACGGAGTCTCTCGGGCGGGAGAGCGTACATATTTTGATCCGGGTGTTGGAAAACGGAGAGGATACCAGACATCTGAGACTGGAGGCAAAGCTCAGGCCCGGCGCCTCGGTGAGACAAATTTGATTTTCCTGCCGAAAGGCTGAAAATACCACCTCAAAAGAGGGAAAATTTTAAACGAAGGAGATTGTATAAAATGAAAAAGATTCTTGCACTGGCTCTCTGCTTTGTCATGGTATTCGCCCTTTGCGCATGCGGCGAAACCGCAGCTCCGGCAGAGAACTCCGCCGCTCCTGCTGATGGCAGCGCAGCTCCCGCAGCAGCAGGCTCCGTCTACTGGCTGAACTTCAAGCCTGAGTCTGACGAAGCACTGCAGACCATCGCCAAGATGTACACCGAGGAGACCGGCGTTCCTGTGTCTGTTGTTACCGCTGCATCCGGCACCTACAACGAGACCCTGACCGCCGAGATGGACAAGAGCAATCCTCCTACCCTGTTTGTGGTTGGCAACACTGCTTCTGTCGAAACCTGGGGTGAGTACTGCCTTGACCTGACCGATACCCCCATTGCAAACGAACTGAGCACCGATGCTTACATGCTCTATGATGCAGACGGCAAGCTCTGCTCCATCGGCTACTGCTATGAGTGCTACGGCATCATCGTCAATAAGGCTCTGCTTGCAGAGGCTGGCTATTCTATCGATGATATCACCAACTTTGAGACCCTGAAGGCAGTTGTTGAGGACATCCACGCCCGCGCAGATGAGCTGGGCTTCGATGCCTTCACCTCCGCAGGCATGGACGGCAGCTCCTCCTGGCGCTTCACCGGCCACCTTGCAAATCTTGAGTACTACTATGAGTCCGTTGACGATCCCGCTGCATGGGAAGTCTGCCCTCCCTCCATCACCGGCGCCTACATGGACAACTACAAGGCCATCTGGGATTTGATGATCAACAACAGCCTCGTTGCTCCCACCGAGCTTGCCAACGGCGGCTTTGACGCAAACGACGAGTTTGCAACCGGCAAAGCAGTCTTCTATGTGAACGGCAACTGGGAGTGGTCCAGCCTGAGCGAGAAAGGCATGAGCGCAGACGACCTGACCATGATCCCTTACTACTGCGGTGTTGAGGGCGAGGAGAAGGCCGGTCTGAACTGCGGCACAGAGAACTACTGGGCCATCAACTCCGAGGCTTCCGAGGAGAACATCCAGGCCACCATGGACTTCCTGGTATGGCTTGTTACCGACCCTGAGGCTTCTGCTATTGCTGTTGAGTCCTTCGGCGTTATGCCTTACACCAACGCTGTTGAGTCCACCAACCCCTTCCTTGCTATCGCTAACGAGTACAGCGCAAACGGCTATTATGTCATGCCCTGGGTCACCAACTACCAGCCCAATGTTGACACATACCGTGAGACTCTCGTTGCCGCTCTGAACCAGTATGACGCCGATCCCACCGATGCCAACTGGCAGCTGGTCGTTACCGCATTTGTCGACGGTTGGGCCGTCCAGTACGCAGCAGCAAACGGCTGATAAATCTTCCAATCCAGCTACACTTAAGCAATGGAGCGAGCATAACGCTCGCTCCATTTTAAATATGACGCCTGAGGCCGCAGGAGGCTGAGGGGGTAATTCGGAAAAATCAACGAGGGGAGTTGAGTAAATGAGAAGCAAAAGAAGCGGGGCTGCGGTCAACAGCAAACTGATCCGCAGACCTATTCAGCGATGGTTTGCAGTCTTTTTGCTGCCGATGACAGCCGCATTTTTTATCGGATTTGTATATCCCTTCCTTAAGGGTCTGTTTCTGTCTTTCTGCAAATTCAAGACCACCAGCAACTGGACCTGGGTGGGACTTTCAAACTACGTCAAGGCTATTCAGGACAAGAACTTTATCTACTCTTTCGGCTATACGGCCGCGTTTGCACTGGTTTCGCTGGTGCTGATCAACGTGCTGGCCTTTGCGGTAGCTTTTGCCCTTACGAAAAAGATCAAAGGGACAAATATTTTCCGCACGGTGTTCTTTATGCCGAATCTGATCGGAGGCATTGTGCTGGGCTACATATGGAGCATGATATTCGACGGCTTCCTCAGCTATTATAATACATCTATCCTTATGAGCACAAAATGGGGCTTCTGGGGACTGATCATCCTGATGTGCTGGCAGCAGATCGGCTATATGATGATCATTTATATTGCAGGTCTGCAGGCGGTGCCGGAGGATATGCTGGAAGCGGCAAGAATTGACGGCGCCAACGGGTGGCAGACGCTTTTCAAAGTGACCATCCCCAACGTTATGCCCTCTATCACCATCTGCATGTTCCTGACGCTGACGAACAGCTTCAAGCTCTTTGACCAGAACCTGGCGCTCACCGGCGGTCAGCCCTACAGCATTAACCCGGACGGCACCTCTCTGCACACCACAGAGATGCTGGCTCTGAACATCTATAACACATTCTATGGGCAGAACGTCAACTCCCGCGGCACAGCTCAGGCAAAGGCGGTACTGTTCTTTATTCTGGTCGCCGCCATTGGCCTTATCCAGCTGCGCGCTACCCGCAAAAAGGAGGTTCAGCAGTAATGAAAAACAATACCCTGAGAAAGAAAAAGCACATGGGCAAGACTTTTCTTTCCATTTTCTTCGTTATTATCTGCATCATGTATGTGATGCCTGTCCTGATGGTGCTGATCAACTCCTTCAAGCTCAACACCTTTGTAAAGACCGACACCTTCGGTCTGCCCACAGAGGAGAGCTTTGCAGGCTTTGATAACTTCGTAAAGGGCATGACCTTCGGCAACTATCCTTTTATTAAATCCGTCTTCTACAGCGTGGTGATTACCCTGCTGTCCACTGCATTGATCCTGCTGTTTACCCCCATGGCCGCCTGGTATATTTCCCGTGTTGACTCTCTTATCTGCCGTGTTGTATACTACCTCTGCGTGTTTTCCATGGTGGTTCCGTTCCAGATGGTGATGTTCACCCTGTCCAAAACAGCCGATACCCTCCACCTGAACACGCCATGGACAATACCGGTCATCTATCTGGGCTTTGGCGCGGGGCTTGCGGTGTTCATGTTTGCGGGCTTTGTAAAGAGTATTCCTCTTGAAATTGAGGAAGCCGCCGCCATTGACGGCTGCGGACCTCTGCGCACCTACTTCAAGGTGGTCCTCCCCATGCTGAAGCCCACCATGGTCTCTGTCGGTATCCTTGAGATCATGTGGGTCTGGAATGACTACCTGCTGCCGTACCTGGTGCTGGACCGCAACCTGTACAGAACCATCCCCATCCACATCCAGTATCTGAAGGGCAGCTACGGTACCGTTGACCTGGGCGCCACCATGGCACTGATTCTGCTGAGCATTATCCCGGTCATTGTTTTCTATCTGAGCTGCCAGAAGCATATTATCAAAGGCGTGGCTGCGGGTGCAGTCAAAGGCTAAAGCAACAATCCACAAGAAAAGAGTTGATTTATCATGGACAGAAGCAGCGGCATACTCATGCCGATGAGCTCCCTCCCATCAAATTACGGCATCGGAACGATGGGAAAGAGCGCCTACAAATTTATTGATTTCCTGAAAGCAGCGGGGCAGAAATACTGGCAGCTGTTGCCTCTGGGTCCCACCAGCTACGGTGACAGCCCTTATTCCTCCTTTTCCACCTTCGCAGGAAACCCCTATTATATCGACCTTGACATGCTGATCAGGGATGGACTTCTGAAAGCTGCTGATATCAAGGATATAAACTGGGGCAGCGACCCGGCAAGAGTGGACTACGGCAGCATATACGATTACCGTTTCCCGGTGCTGAGAAAGGCATTTGCCAAGGGCGCGGTCAAGTACGAGAAGGAAATTGCCACTTTCAGAAAAGAAAATAGAGAGTGGATAGAGGACTATGCCCTCTTCATGGCAGTAAAAGCCCACTTCAATATGGTCAGCTGGATTGAGTGGGACGAGGATATCCGTCTGCGTAAGCCCGAAGCAATCAAAAAATACTCCGAAGATCTGCGTGAAGACGCGGATTTCTATGTGTTCCTGCAGTATATGTTCTTTAAACAGTGGGACGCACTGAAGGCCTATGCCAGGAAAAAAGACATACAGTTTATCGGCGATGTGCCCATCTATGTGGCTATGGACTCTGCCGACGTGTGGAGCGCCCCCCAGTTTTTCCAGCTTGACGAGAAAAACGTTCCCAAGGCAGTGGCGGGAGTACCGCCCGACGCCTTTACCGAGGACGGTCAGCTCTGGGGCAATCCGCTGTACGACTGGGGCCGCATGGCTCAGGATGGCTACGGCTGGTGGATACGCCGTATAGGCGGCGCAAAGAAGCTGTACGATATCATCCGCATCGACCACTTCAGAGGTTTTGACAGCTACTGGTTCGTACCCTACGGTGAGACGACCGCCAAAAACGGCAGGTGGCTCCCTGGCCCGGGCATGGGGCTCGTGGGTGTGCTCACGTCCTGGTTCAGAGACCTCCGCCTTATCGCAGAGGACTTGGGATACATCACCCCGGGAGTCAAGAAGCTGCTGGCGGATTCCGGCCTGCCCGGAATGAAGATCCTGCAGTTTGCATTTGACGCCCACGGCGACTCCGATTATCTGCCCCACCGCTGCCAGAACAACAGCGTCTGCTATATCGGTACGCATGATAACGAAACGGTAAGCGGCTGGCTCAAGAACTTCAAGGGCAAGAACAGAAACTTTGCCGAGAAGTACATGCATATCACGCCCGATGAGGGTTGGCACTGGGGTCTGATCCGCACAGGTATGGGCACCTGCTCCGACCTGTTCGTGGTGCAGATGCAGGATGTGCTGGAGCTGCCGGCAAGCTGCCGTATGAACACCCCCGGCACTGTCTCCGGCAACTGGCAGTGGCGTATGCTGCCCGATGCTATTGAACCGGCTCTTACGAAAAAACTCCGGGAGTACACGGAGCTTTACGGAAGAGTGCAGAAAAAGTCAGCTGAGAAAAAAACTGCAGAGAAAAAGCCGGCTGAAAAATAATAAGTAATAAGCAAATAAAGGATCCCATGACATGTTCATGGGATCCTTTGTTTCGTGCAGAATTATAATGACAGGTCCTCGTCAAGTATCTCGCCGGCGCAGACAATATTGGTAGGCCCGGTGAGCATGATGTCGGAGACAGAGCTTCCGTTTTTCGTCAGATCCACATACAGCTTCCCGCCGGGCATGGTGATATGTATGTTTTCCTCCGTTACAAGTCCCTGCAGGAAAAATGCTGTTGCCGCAGCACCGCAGCCGGTGCCGCAGGCAAGGGTGAAATCCTCCACGCCCCGTTCAAAGGTGATAGCACGGATGTGATTTGGCTCCACAAGCTCCGCAAAGGTCACATTTGCCCCCTTGGGAAAAACGGTGGAATGGCGCAGCTTACTTCCAAAGCTGCGGAGGGAATCCCGGTCTATGCGTTCCCATCCGGGCATGTTCAGCACTGCGTGGGGCAGACCCGGGGTGCCCAGCTCTATATAGCAGCAGCGGTACAGGTTCCCGTCGGCGATGGCTCGCTTATCCGCATCAATGATGCTGGGGTCGTTCAGACGCACTTGATACATGCGTTCGGAGATGCGGCGGCCCGTTACAAGACCGGCGGTGGTCTCCACCCGCTGGATGTCGCCTGCAAAGCCGTTTTCAAAGCCATAGCGGCAGATACATCTGGCACCGTTCCCGCACATTTCGCCAAGGCTGCCGTCTGAATTGTAGAAAAGCATGGCGTAATCCCCGCCGTTTTTCGCGGGACACACCGCCATCAGCCCGTCAGCTCCGATCGATAAGCGGCGGGAGCACAGCCTGGCGGCCAGCGCGGAAAGCCTCTCCTCCGGAATATTTTCTTTCGTATTGTCGATGATAATAAAGTCGTTTCCGGCTCCGTGCATCTTTGTAAATCGCATAAGCATCTCCTGACAGAAATCAGCCCCACAGAGCTGTCAGCATCGGTATTACCTGCTTCTTTCTGGACATCACCTTGGACAGGAACAGGTGGTTGTCTTTCGGAATAACGGAGAAGGCCTGCTGTATAACATCGTCGCTGCCCACATAGAGCAGGTGAGAGCCCTCCAGCAGCACATCTGTTATCATAAGTATGATGATGTCATAATCGTTATCCCGACGGAGCTTTGTCATCACCTTGAGGAATTCGTCCTTTCTGGCAAGCAGGTGTTCGGAATCGTCGCAGGTTATCTGGCTTACGGCAATATTTTGTTCGGCAATATGGAACTGTTTATAATCGGTGCGCAGCAGCTCCTCTGCAGTCTTGCCGTCAGCTCCGGCAAAGGAGAACAGCTTCTTGCCAAGTTCCTCAAGGGAAATATTGGCGATACGGGAAAGGCGCTTTGCCATGGCAATGTCCTTCTTGGTGCAGGTAGGCGATTTGAACATAACCGTGTCGGAGAGAATTGCTGCGGCCATGATGCCGGCCATTTTCGGGGAGGGCATTACGCCGTTTTCCTGGTACATGGCAGTGATTATCGTATTGGTGCTGCCCACGGGCTCATTTCTTACGCTGATGGGCTGCTTGGTCTGAATATCCGCAAGACGGTGGTGGTCGATAATCTCCATGATCTCCACCTGATCCAGTCCATGGACAGACTGGGAAGCCTCATTGTGATCCACCAGCACCACACGTTTGCGCCGGGGGCGCAGCAGGTGAAAGCGTGACAGCGTTCCTACAACGCGGTCGTTTTCGTCGAGAATGGGGTAGCAGCGGTAGCGGCTTTTCAAGAGTACTTCCCGTACATCATCCACATAGTCTGTCAGATGGAAGGTAATGATGTCTTTCTTCTCGCATACTCTGGCGATGGGGATGGCCTGATAAATGATGCGAGCTACCCGACGGGCATCCAGCGGAGTGGACACGATACAGGTGGGGGACTCACTCTCCACCCATTCGTTTCTGACTTCAGCCTGGCAGATAATCAGACAATTTATGCCTCTTTCCAGGGCCGCATTAATGACTTCCGGCTGGTCGCCGCAGATAAGGATGGTATCCGTGTCCATAAGCATGGGGTCTTCGAAAGCCTGAGGAAGAGCGATTCTGACCTCGCCGGAAACGGTGTTTACATCATTGCCGAACTCGTTTACAAGCTGCCCTTCCAGAACACTGATCAGGTTAAAAAGAGGGAGTCCCTCGATTCGGCTGTTGTTTATGGTCTGCATATCGTAGGAGGCGATATCTCCGGCGGACAGCATACCATACAGGCTGCCGTCTTCGTTCACAATGGGCATGGTGGCGATCTGGCCTTCCCTCATGGTGCGCCAGGCAAGATCCATTGTGACAGAGCTGTTCAGTTCGGGCGGACGGTCAAAGTCCAGATCGCAGACCTGCGTGCGCATGTTCTTTATAAGGGGAGGCGCTTCAAAACCAAAACGATCCAGTACGCTCTGCGTTTCGTCATTGATGGCACCGATACGCACTGCCTTGTATTCCCGGTCGCCCAAAGAGTTTCGCAGGTTCGCATATGCTATTGCCGCCACGATGGAGTCCGTGTCCGGATTCCGATGTCCGGTTACATAGATCTCTCCCAAGATGGAATCCCTCCTGAAATGATTTTCATATCATAATTATATTTTATGCGGCACATAAATTCAAGTATATTTGTACTTTTAATGGGGCTTAAGATGTGTTAATATTAAAATAACTATGAGAAAGGGAATAATAGAATGAGAAAAAAACTTCCCTGTGTGATCTCGCTTTTGCTGTCAGTATTGCTGCTGACTGGCTGCGGTTCCATGATGCAGACGACCCGGGACTTTGTGAGTGCTTTTTTGGAAAGTACAGCGGGCGGCTCACAGCATGATGCCAATATGATCCACTTTGATGACATGGAATATACTCGCCCCGACCTTGATACGCTCAGGGAGGATATAGAGGCAGTGGAAGAAGCGCTGACCTCCGGGGCAAGCTTTGCCAAAGTCATTGTCCGGCTGGATAAATGCTATGAGGATTATTACAGCTTTTACACCATGTACAATCTGGCGGATATACGAAGCTGCCAGGATCTGACGGACGAATATTATGCCGCCGAATATGCATGGTGCGGCGAAAACTATTATGTGGTTCAGCAGCTTTTTGAGGAGCTGTATTATGCCTGCGCGGCCTCTTCCATAGCCTCAAAATTGGAGGAGAAATATTTCTGGGAGGGCTTTGCGGAGGATTACAGCGATGCAGACAGTTCCTATTACAATGACATTACCGTGGAGCTTATGCAGCAGGAGAACGCCCTCATTTCCGAATATCGGGCGCTGGCGGCGGATCCCACCATCGAACGGGACGGCGTTGAGGTAAGCTATTATGACACCATGTATGAGCTGGAGGGTGAGGAATATAACGGCGCCATGGTTCAGTATTACGAGAAATATAATGAGGCTTTTGCGGATGTCTATATTCGCCTTGTGGATGTGAGAAATCGCCTTGCCGCGACTCTGGGCTTTGACAGCTATGAGGAGATGCAGTATGCATTCTACTTTGAGAGGGACTACACACCTCAGCAGGCTGCAGCTTATGTGGCGGATATAAAGGAATATATGGTACCATTTTATGTGGAGATTATGGCGGAGGATCCCTATGGGCAGCTCTGGTATGACTATCTGTCTGAAAGGGATCTGTATAATATCATGAACTCTGTGGAGGGTCAGATAGGCGGTGATGTCCAGGAGGCCTTTGCGTTTATGGGTCAGTACGGACTATATGATATCTCGGTCAGCTCCCAAAAGGCCGCCATGTCTTTCCAGACCTACCTCTCCGATTATGAAGCGCCCTTCCTGTTTCTGGACGCCTGTGGGGATACGGAGGATATTTTGTCTTTTGCCCATGAGTTTGGGCACTATGTGGACGCCTATGTAAACTATGATGCCTATGAGACCGTCGATGTGGCGGAGATTTTCTCCCAGGCCATGGAGTACCTGACCCTGTCAAGACTGGACAGTGCGCTGGATGCCGACGAGGCCGAGAACATTACCAGAATGAAGCTGTTGGACACGCTGGATCTGTATGTGCAGCAGGCCTCCTTTGCCGAGTTTGAGAGCAGAGTATATGCCATGGGTGCCGAAAACCTCAGCGCGCAGGTACTCAACGAGCTGTCCCTGCAGCTTGCCAAAGATTACGGTTATTTTGAAGAGGGATATGAGGACTACTATGCCATGAGCTGGTGCGATATCCCGCACTTCTTTGAGATGCCCTTTTATGCGATAACCTATCCGGTGTCGAACGACATTGCTATGCAGATCTACGCTCTTGAGGAACGGCAGAGCGGCCAGGGGCTGGAAAAGTTCATGGAGATTCTGCCCAGGGATTATGAGTACTTTATGGATGCAGTTGCCGCCGGTGGCTTTGATAGCCCTTTTTCCTCCGGGAGAATAGAGAGCGTTGTGGAAGAAATGCGGCAGCACTTTGAATATCGGGAAAACGCGGCATGATTAAAAAACCTTCATTGAAGCGCGAAGGAATTGCATACCCGCCTTACGGTGCTGCTGGTGCTCTCCGGCCGCGGCGATAATGTCACTCAATATAAAATATATGCCATATGCCCGGAAAATGATTTCCGGGCATAAAAAAACGCCCCCGTCGTGGGCACTGAAAAAGTCCTGTAAAAAACGAAATAACCCTTGACCATTGCATCTTTCACCTACAACAGCCAAGGGTTATTTCTGTGAATTCTTAGTATCTAACATCCTGATTACCTCTCTTTCTGAGAATTTTTGCCACCTTAAGTCTCTTTAAGCGGCTTGCTTAATTGTACATCGGGTATCACCCTTTCTGACTATAATATAGCACAGGTGAATGCCTTTTGCAAAGAGCGATAATGCACGAATTTAACACACTAAAGTTGTATATTATACAGAAAAACTTAAAATTTCTTTCAGACACATTGACGCACGATGAAAAAGATTATATAATTAAATTATTGCGAGCCATTTATATGGCACCGCAATTTTGTTTCATATGGATCAGTGTGTTGAACTGAGCATGTCTTTCTGCTAAAATAAAAAAGGAAAGGAACATGATTATGGCATTGGAGGACGTATTGGAAATAAGAAATCTGCTCTATTCCTACTGCTGGCTCATCGACTCCGGGGACTTTGAGGGAGTATGTGAGCTCCTGAAGGACGCGGATATCTCCTATGGCGGAAAGCTGACTTACAGCCGGGACCCTGAGGGCTACATGCAGACTTTGAAGCCCATCAAACGCTATAAGGACGGCACAACCAAGACCGTACATATGTGCATTGACCCTATCATTGAAGTGGCCGAGGACGGCCTTACCGCCACCGCCAAATCCTATACTGTCGTGCTTCAGGGCATCACGAAGAAGTTCCAGCCCCAGATTATCTGGATCGACAGGAAGTTCGATACCTTCGTGAAGGAAGAGGGCAAGTGGAAGTTCCACACCCGTAATTTCATCACCCGGGCAGAAGGCGATACCTCACATCATCTGGACTTATCCGGATTTAAGAAATGATTTTAGAGATTTAGACGTTTAATTTGTTAAATTACATAAAATTCAGAAGAGTATTTCAGCACAATCTCCCAAAACCGCCTTTGCACGTGTATAAGGAGTGAGTGCATGAAGAACCTTTTGGAAAACGCAGACAGCATAAACCGCCGGCTGGCCAGATGCGGCGTGAAATTCAGTATATATAAAAACGGCGCGTTCAATGAACGCCTGTTCCCCTTTGATGCCATCCCGCGGATTATACAGGCAGCGCAGCTTGCCGACGCCGTATACCGGCACATGGAATGTACCCCTGGTGTTTCCTGCATGTCCACCACGGCAGCGGAGGTCTATGTCGATGGCATGTGGACAGGGGTGGGTCCGACCCGGAACCAGCTTTTGGGGGGGAGGACTATGTACGCTTTTGTACAGGCCGGGATTTTCAGGACTGCGCTTTGGAGCGGGGTACTCTGTTCGGCAGTCCCACAATACCTCGATGCGCGTATGTGAACTGCAGCAGTAAAGGCAGCAAAAAAGCGCCCCGTCATGGGCGCTGAAAAAGTCTGATAAAAACGAAATAACCCTTGACTGAAGCATCTTTCACCTGCAACAGCCAAGGGTTATTTCTGTGAATTCTTGATATCTAACATCCTGATTACCTCACTTTCTTCGATTTACGGCGCTTCACTGTCTCGGAAATCTGTTCGCACGGCACTTCTTTACTTCCATTTAATTTCCCTAAAGCGGGATGAACTACATGCCGGAAAATTTCTGACCTTTGCGCCTCAGACCCCTCTTCTATCCTTTTCGGATCTCAGGAGTTTGTCATTTGTACATCGGAATCAATCATCCTTTCTGACTATAATATAGCAGATTTTCTCCCGGTTTCCAAGAGCAAACCTGCATGAATTTTAATTCAGAATCTTGGTCAAAACACAGATTTGAAAGAAGACTTCTTGACAGTTCCAAAATGACTTTGTATAATAATATTGTTGCGGCTCGCTAAGCGGGTCGCATTCTCATTATTATAAGTCCAGCGCCATGAAGATCATCCTGTCAATGGGACTATCGTTATAGCGGGGGATTTCGCAAAAGGATTTTACCATTTCCGTACGCCATCGATATGGAGAAAGCGCTCCGTGTAGTATACATAAACGTGACTATTGTCAGAGACCTCAGAATTTGGGATTCATTTTTCAAATTATAGGCGGAGGAACAAAAAGTGTATCTCCAAAACTGGCGCTATTTCCGGATGACAGTCTATGCCCTATGATCTGGCCAGATTGCTCAGATAGCCAATAATGTTATGGTTGATTCCTCCGGTCAGAACACCGTTGTAGTTGCACAGGAAGGTGCCGGCGATCAGGATCATCATGGCCTCGGCCTCCTGCTTGCCCGCTGCTTCTCCGTAAACCGCGATGAGGCACTGTTCCATGGTCTCACGCCACTCCTTGAACTCCGCCCGGACCAGCTCCGCCACCTGCTCGTTATAGCGCGTCAGGACATAGGTCTGGGTGGTGGCGTTGGGGCGCTCCTCTCCGGCTTTTCCGTTGGCTACATAGGACATGAAGGCGTTCATGTATGCCAGATTGCTCTCGTAATCCTGCCGGTCATGCTCCATAAACCAGGCCTTGCATTTCTCAGTCATGAAGTCCTTGGTATAGCGCACATAGCTGACCACCAGATCGTCCCGGCTCTGAAAATAATTGAGGAGCTTGGCGTGGGACATCCCGGCCTCAGCCGCGATATCGCGCAGCGAGACGTTTGTCAGCGGCTTTTTTTCAATGCAGCGCTGGAAGGCCATCAGGATCTCCATGCGCATGGCTTCTTTATCTACGATCAGGGGCATTGGGAATCACCTCAAGTACAGTATACTGAAATTTCAGAGCATCCGCAAGCCCATGATCAGCATTTTTATACCCATGGCCGTGACCAAAACTGCACTTGCTTTCCCAAAATACTTGTTCCATTTTTTGGGGATCAGTGCTCCCAGTGCGCCGAACAGAAACAACAGCGGTACTGTACCGAGGGAGAACGCCAGCATACTCGCCGCGCCAGAGAGCGCGCTGCCGCCGGAGATGGCGTGCAGCCACATGGCGTAAAGTGAGCCGCAGGGCATGACTCCTGTGAGAAGGCCGATCAAAAGCGGCCTGCCCGCAAAGCGTTTTTGCGTCTCCTGCGGAAAGCGGCAGAATGTTGCCTGCTCCGGGAACAAGGCGCGCAGCTCCGGCAGCAGCCCCCATAGGTTCAGCCCGAGCAAGGCCACCGCAAGCCCCGCCATAGTAAAGACCATGGATTTGACGCTCATGGAATAAGAGATCACTGCCCCCAGCGCGCCAAAGATTGCGCCAACGCCGGTATAGGACAGAACGCGCCCGCCGTTATAGGCCAGCGAGGCGATCAGCGGGGACCTGCTCTGCGCGCTTGTTCCCAGCAAAATTCCGCCGCACATACCGAGGCAATGAGGACTTGTCAGCAACCCGACAAGAAATACCGCGCCGAAGCCCGCGTACTCATTCAAATCCGCGGTATATGGAGAGGCACCCAGCAGAAGCCATGTCAGCAGTCCCGTCAGCAGCAGGCAAAGGATGTCTGAAACGAGGCCGTGAAGGCCCCGGTCTCCGGTCTCGTATCCGGCATCTGAGAGGTGCTTTTGAATCATGTCCAGGCTGACAAGCTCCAAGTCGTACTCGATCTGTGCGCGTCCCTTGATATAGCTGACCTTTGCGTCGAGCACACCCCGCGTATGGAGAAGAAGCTCCTCCACTTCACGCACACAGCTCCGGCAGATTATCCCGTGAATATTCAGTTCCGTTGTTTCATTTCTCATATTGATTCAAACGCAGCGCATGCAGCAGCACGCCATTGGAGGAAAGTGTCATGGCAGCCGCAGCGATAGAGGGATTGACAAAGCCCAACGCGGCCACGGGAATGCAGATGACATTATATAGCAGTGCCCAGACCAGACTTTGCCGCACCGTGCGGATGGTAGCGCGGGACAGCTTCAAAGCCAGCGACACCTTGCTCACATCGCCGCCCGGCAACACCACGTCGGCGCAGTCAATGGCAATATCCGTTCCCGTCCCCATAGCGATGGCAAGATCGGAGGCCGCCAGAGCCGGCGCGTCGTTGATCCCGTCGCCCACCATGGCGACGGTTTTTCTTTCTGTTTTCAGTTGCTCCACCGCAGCGGCCTTCTCATCAGGCAGCACGCGGGCGAGGACATGCTCGATCCCGCAGGCGGTGGCCACAGCCTGCGCGGTTCTCTCGTTGTCACCAGTCAGCATCCAGACCTCGCAGCCCAGTGCTTTGAGCTGCTCGACAGTCTCCCTCGCCCCGCTGCGCAGCCGATCCGCCACATATAATGCACCGAGCAGCTTCCCGTCGGCGGCTACACAGATCTCCGTCAAAATACGCACATCCGGAGACGGCAGCGCGTGCAGGTCGATCCTCTCGCTCAGAAGCCATTCCCGGTTGCCGCAGATCACCCTCCGCCCAGCAACGCTTCCGCACACGCCCAGCCCTGGCAGACTTTGAAAGCCCTCCACCGTGGGCGGCAGAGCACTGGGATAACGGTAAGCCGCCGCGCTGACGACCGCGGAGGCCATCGGATGCTCGGAAAGCCGCTCCAGAGCGGCGGCGGAGGACAGCAGCTCCTCCGCGTCGATCCCTTTGGCGGTGAAAAGCTCTACGACCTCTGGCTGTCCCACCGTCAGGGTTCCCGTCTTATCAAAGACGACGGTGTTGACCTTGCAAGTCCTCTCCAGCTCCGCGCCGCCCTTGAACAGGACGCCAAGCTCGGCCGCCCGGCCGGAGCCCACCATCAGCGCTGTCGGCGTGGCAAGACCCAGAGCGCAGGGGCAGGCGATCACCAGAACGCCGCAGACAGTATAGACCGCTTTCCCGAGGTCGATAGGTGCGGCGACAAAATACCACACCGCAAATACGATCACAGCGATCCCAAGGATCACCGGAACGAGGACAGAGGCGATCCTGTCCGCCAAACGCTGAATGGGCGCTTTGGAGGCTTGGCTGTGCTGCACCATATCCACGATCTGCTGCAGAACAGAGTCTTTTCCCAGCCGCGCGGCGGAGATTTTTATGCTGCCGGAGCGGTTGAGCGTCCCGCCGACCACCGTATCACCCGGCTGCTTGAGTACGGGAAGGCTCTCGCCCGTGAGCATAGATTCGTCCACGGAGGCTTCGCCCTCCAGCACTACGCCGTCAACGGGGAGGCGCTCCCCCGGTCGAATGAGGATCACGTCGTGTTCTTCGATCTCTTCGATACTCAGCTCCTTTTCCTCCCCGTCCCGCAGCACCAGCGCGGTCTTCGGCTGGAGGCGCAGCAGCCTGCGGATGGAGCTCCTGCTCTGATTGAGGGCGAGCACCTCCAGGTAGCGACCGAAGAGGATCAGGGAGATCAGCACGCCCTGGCAGAGAAAATACAGCTTGATCTCCTCCGTCTGCGTAAACGCGATCACGGAGCTGTATGCATAGATCAGCGTGGTGGAGAGCGCAATGAGCACATCCATGCCCATGGTTTTATTCCGCAGAGCACGGAATGCGCTGCGGTAGAAAAACAGGCCGGGGCCGAACTGCAACAGGGTCGCCAGCGCAAATTGCACAAGCGGCGGCAGATCCCACAGCAGCGGCATGGCCAGCGCTACGGCGGCAATCAGCGTGCGGAGGATCGAGAAGCGATGGGTAAGCTCCGCCTCTTCCTCACCGCTCTCGATTTCTCCCAGCTCTGCCCACACTCCTGCCGTACGGGCGGCAAGGATCAGCTTCCGGCTGTCCACACCGATGGGCCACAGGCTCACCCGGCAGTTGGTCTCTTTCGCCTCCGCCCCACACACACCGGGCACAGACAGCAGGGCGCAACGCAAGGCGTCTGTCGCTTTTTCATCCAGGCTGCCAAACGTCAGCTGTACCCGATCCACGGGCACGCCAAAGCCCGTCTTTCGGATGGCGCGGACAAGATCGTCCAAGGGGATGACAGATTCGTCGTAACAGACGCTTGCCCGGCCGGAGGCATAGCTCGTCGATGCCTCCGCGACTCCGGGCAGCGCCAGCAGCGCCCGGTCGATCCGCTCCACGCAGGCCACGCAGTCGATGTTTGAAATTTTGATGGAAATTTCAGTCATAATAGAAACAGGGTGGGAAGTTCCCACCCGTTAAGCCGCCTTTGCCTCTTTTTTCAGCCGGAAATAGTGCACGAAGCCGATTACGGCGCAAGGCACGCAGCAGGGGATCATATGAAACAGCAGCACCCAACTGAGCCAGTCCACTCCCTGATAAAAGTTGCCCTGATAGGTCACGCCTTTGATGAGTTCAAAATACGAAAAGTTCCAGACACCCCACAACCCGGTGGCCGAACCGAACAGATGCAGCCCTAAAAATGACGCAGGCGTGAAGATTCCGCCAACGGCGCCCACGAGCGTAGCGGACATTCGTCTGGCTTTTGCCAAAAAGATTGTAACGACAGGGAAAATGTACACGGTCAGATTCAGACACCAGATCGCAAGAGGAATGTGATATCCCCAATTGAGCGCCTGACGGATATGATCGCCGTCGTGAATGAGCGCGGCGCAGCACATGACAATACCGCAGACGAACATCGTGTGCGCGGTCTTCTCATCGAGCTTTCTGTCCAGCATCGCAGCCGTTTGTTTGTTCGACATGATAGATCCCTCACAATTTAGAATTACCAATTGGTAAGGAAAATATATCATTTCAGAAATTTCATGTCAATAGCCTGTTGACATTTTCCTGACCAAATGGTAAATTTTCATGAAAGAGGTGATCGCGTGAAGATCCATATCCTCCACTGTGGGTATATACAGGTCTCCGAGACGGTGCCCTTCGGTGATCGGATTGACCTGAAAAATACAGTAAAGCAACTCACTGCGACAGAGAATAACCGTGTGACGCGGCCCGTCTGCGCTTATCTGGTCGAGCATCCCCGGGGTCTGATCCTGGTGGATACCGGCTGGTGTCGCGACATCAGCCCGGAGGGAGTGTACGATCCAACGGCGGTCAGTAAGGTCCTGCCGCCCCATCTCGCGGCGCTGTTTCATCCCTACCTGCCCGCCGGCATGGCGATCCATGAGCAGTTGGCCGCGATGGGCATCCAGACGGAGGATCTCAGCTATGTGCTCTTAACACATCTCGACCCCGATCATGTGGCGGGGCTGAAGCATGTGAATAGGGCGAAGCACATCATCCTTCCTGAGGACGAATACTTTTGGTCCTGCCGCACCGTGTATAAGGCGCGGCAGCCTTGGAGCCTGTGGATTGATCAGCCGATCGAGCGCGTGTTTTACCGCGGCTCTCCGCTGGGCCCCAACCGCTGGGCCATCGATCTCTTTGGAGATGAATCTGTCCAGTTGGTCAATGTCCCCGGACATACGGACGGGCAGGCTGCGATCATCGTGCGTAGTGGCAACAGGTTCGTTCTCCTTGCCGCAGACGCCGCGTATTCTTCACGAAACTGGCAGGAGATGATCACGCCCGGTTTCGGCTTCGCACGGGAGTGGCAGCTGAAAAGCCTGCAATGGATCGCCTCCATGGCCGAAGATCCCGGCTGTGTGGCCGTGCTCTGCAGCCATGACGCAATGATTGATGCAAAATGTATCGAGCTATAGGGAACCGGAATACCCTTGTGACATCCCACAGCATTTCAATTTCGCCGTTGAAGCAGGAACAGGCCTGCGAAGGATATGACATGACAAGAGCCATCAACATGATAGGAGTCAGAACCCTGATCGAGGCCACATGATAAAAAACCTCTCACTTTTTGATAAAAATCGAATAAAAGCAAATATATCCGACAGGATTCGAACCTGCGACCTTTGGAGTCGGAGTCCAACGCGCTATCCAGCTGCGCACGGGCACATATATGATAGAATCGCTCACCGAGCAGTAGTCTATTTTTCAAAAATTAGCGGTCAAATAATAGTAAACGGTCGCGGATTTTTTGACCGGCAAACCCGCAAGCCCAGTGCTTTCAAGGCTTTCAGCCACATCTCTGCCGGAATGGCCTGAAACGTCGGAGTTATCAGGCCACATTTGAGAAGAGCCTGTTCTGGTGCGGCTTTGCGGGTTTTACGCCGGTTTTGACTACTATTACATAAATTCCCGGAAAGCCGCAGAAACACTGGGCTTTCCGGGAATCGCGCTTTTTGAAAGAATAATAGTCAAATAGTGGCAAGGCATGTTGTTGACGATCATACCCGAGATTTTGCTTTCATATTGGTGTCAATTCCTTCCCTTGCGGCAATCCAGCGCAATCTTCACAATGCGCCGGGCGCTGCGTTCCAGATCCTCATGGGTGAGCTGTCCGGCTTTCAGTGCCTTCAGGAGCTTGCCGGGGATCATGGGCG
>CAZESU010000001.1:0-20076 GCA_964515275.1 uncultured Oscillospiraceae bacterium | reverse complement strand
CCGTAAATAACGGAAAATACCGGCGTGACGGCATCTGCCGGCTCGGTGTAGTGGATGGAATAGAGCTTGTTGAAAAAGTTCTGCCCGGTGTAGCAGAGAACGCAGGACAGCGACATCAAAATTGCTGCAATGGACATAAAAGGCCTCCTCGATTTTCTGCCGGGGATAATATAGATTTTACTGCGGCAAAGTTCAAGGAGCTATTGACAGAATATTTCCGCGATACTATAACAATAGAAGAGATTACAGCCGGAACGCTGGAAAACAAAGGAGAACAGTATGGAGAACAAAACTGCGCTGATCGTCATCGACATGCAAAACGGCTTTATAAACGAGGATTCCGCCCAGTGCATCCGGGGCGCAAAGGCCACTGTACCTGCCTGCGCCGCCGTCATAAACAACTGCAGGGCTCGGGGCATCCCCGTATTTTTTGTCACCCGCCGCTACCGGGCCGACGGCAGCGACGTGGAACATACCCGCTTTGAAAGCTGGCTCAAAGGCGGCAGAGCCATGTCACCCGGCAGCCCCGGGGAGATATCTGAGGCGCTGCCTGCGGAGTTTGGAGAGTGCGAGAAGGATTATCATATCATAAAGCCCCGGTACTCTGCCTTTTTCGGCACGGAGTTGGATCTTATCCTTCGAAGACTGGGGATTAACACCCTTGTCCTGACGGGAACCACCACCCCAAACTGCATCCGCACCACCTGCTATGACGGCATATCTCTGGAATATAATGTCGTTGTGCTCAGCGACTGCACCTCCTCCAATACCGGGGAGATACAGCAGAGCAACCTGCGGGATATGGCAGATGTAGGCGCGCAGATAATGACAGGCGCTGAATTTATATCCGCTTCCGTTCCCGTTGCCGACACGGTCTCTTACGTGCGGGAACAGGTGCTGGAAGGGAAAAAGACCATATAAAAATTCAAGCCGTCGGCTGAAAAGCCGGCGGCTTGGTTGACGGAAGACAGCGGAGGCGCTGCCTTAGTGTTTTGCTATTTCAGTGAGTCTCGTTGTATTTCTTGATGGCAGCGGCCAGAATGTCCATGGAACGCTCTATGTCTTCCGCTTTGATGACATAGGCCATCCGCACCTCGTTCTTACCCTTGCCTGGAGTGGCATAGAAAGGCTCGCCGCAGGAGAACATGACGGTGTCGCCGTTATCGTCGAACTCGTTGAGAAGCCAGAGCTGGAATTTGTCCGCATCGTCTACAGGCAGAGCGGCCATCACATAGAAGGCACCCTTGGGCTCCTCACAGATCACGCCGGGGATCTGGGAGAGCTTTCTCATCAGTGTGTCGCGCCGGTGCTTGTATTCCTTGCGCACGGAGTCAAAATAGTCCGGGGCAACAGAATAGAGAGCTGCGGCTGCAACCTGATCGGTGGTGGAGGCGCAGAGACGGCACTGGCACCACTTCATTGCCTGCTGCATAAACTCCTTGTTCTTGGAGATCAGCAGACCGATACGGGCACCGCAGGCGGAGAAGCGCTTGGACACGGAGTCGATGATAATAACGTTGTCCTCGTAACCCTCATACTGCAGGGCGCTGGTGAGAGGCTCGCCGCCATAGGTAAACTCGCGGTATACCTCGTCGCAAATGATGAACAGCTCATGCTCCTTTGCGATATCCAGCATAAGCTTCAGCTCCTCGGGGCTGAGGACAGCACCGGTGGGGTTGCCGGGGTTGGTTACCATGATGGCGCGGGTGTGCTCGTTTATGAGCGGCTCGATGCGCTCTCTCACAGCGTAGCGATAACCCTCTTCCGGGCAGGTGGTCAGAGGACGGATGGTGGCTCCCGCCAGTGTGACGGAGGTGTGGTAGTTGGGGTAGAAGGGTTCGGGCATAATGATCTCGTCGCCATCGTCCAGAATCGTGGCCATGGTCATCTGCAGAGCCTCGCTGCCGCCGGTGGTGACAAGGATGTTTTCGTCCTTCAGCTCAACGCCGATGCTGCCGTAGTACTTGCGTACCGCGTCAAGCAGAACGGGAACGCCGCGGGAAGGGGCGTAGGCCAGAACAGGCTCGGAAAAATTGCGCAGAGCCTGGAAGTAGGCGTCGGGAGTGATGATATCCGGCTGGCCGATATTCAGGTGGTATATCTTGATGCCGCGCTTTTCTGCCTCTGCCGCGTAACCATTGAATTTACGCATGGGGGACAGACCGCATTTTTCCATTTTTGAAGAAAATTTCACGCCAAATCACATCCTTATAAAAACATAAATTATTTTATATCACATTTTTTGCGCTTATTCAAGTACCGCGAAAAAATAAACGAAGGCTTCCTGTATCGGCTTGTAACCGCCGCTCGTATTTGATAAAATATAGAGCATAAAAATTCATGGAGGACGCATATGCTGAGACTTCTTACCGGCAAGGCGGGCACCGGCAAAACAGCCGCCGTCATATCGGAGATCGATGCCTTTGTACGGCAGGGCCTTGGGGGCTGCATGCTCATCGTGCCCGAACAGTACAGCCATGAGGCGGAGCGGGAGCTGTGCCGCCGCTGCGGAGACACGCTTTCCCTCTACGCGGAAGTGTTCAGCTTTACCGGCCTCGCCCGGCGCATTATGTCCCGTCAGGGCGGCGCGGCAGCCAGCTATCTGGATAAGGGTGGGCGCATGCTTTGCATGGCGCTGGCCTTGAATAACATCTATTCAAGATTGAAGGTCTATGGAACAGCCCGCCGCAAGTCCGAGCTGCAGGCCATGCTGCTCTCCGCCGTGGACGAGTTGAAGACTGCCGGGGTGACGGCGGATGCCCTTACTGCTGCCGGGGAGAGTTGCGGCGGAGCTTTGGGCGACAAGCTGGAAGACATGGCGCTGGTGCTGGAGGCCTATGACGCCGTTGTGGCAAACGGTCACGCGGACCCGGCGGATCGGCTGGACGTTCTGGCCGCACAGATAGCCCAGAGCGACATCGGTCCCCATAACCATATTTATATTGACGGCTTTATTGATTTCACCCATCAGGAGCTTCAGGTCATCCGGGCACTTATGAAAAAGGGCGCGGAGCTGACGGTGTGCCTTACAGTGGACGAGATCAACGGGGACAACGAGATTTTTGAGCTGTCCCGCCGCTCTGCCCGTATCCTTTCTGATCTTGCCGGGGAGCTTGGCATCGAGTGCCGGCAGGAGCGCTTTGATGCTGTCACCGGCAAAACTTCCGCGCTGTGCTTTTATGCGGATAATATGTTCAGCTATTCCGGCACCCGGTATTCGGAAGACACCGGGGCAATCGGCCTTTACAGCGCCGAGAGCATCACCGCCGAGTGCGAATTTGCCGCGGCAAAGGCACTGGAGCTTGTGCGGGAGGGCGGCTGCCGCTGGCGGGATATCGCCGTTGCGGTGCGGGGCTTTGAGGATTACCGTGCCGCGCTGGAGAGCGTGTTCAGGCACTATGAGGTGCCCCTATATGTGTCGAAAAAAAGCGAACTGTTGTCAAAGCCCCTGCCCTCACTCATCAGCGGAGCCTATGAGATCATTGAGGGCGGCTGGGATGTGGATGATGTCCTGAGCTATATGGGAACCGGTCTCACCGGACTGGAAGGGAAAGAACGGGACCTACTGGGCAACTATATTTTCAAATGGCAGCTTCGCGCCGGGGCATGGGAACGCAAAGGCGATTGGCACCAGCACCCGGACGGCTACGGCGGGGAGTATGATGAGGATGCCCTTGCCCGCCTTGAAAAAATAAACGATCTGCGCTGGAAGCTGAGCGGCCCGCTGCTGAATCTGAAGCAGCGGGGAAGCGAGGCGGAGACCGCATCCGGGCAGGCGGCGGCACTGGCAGAGTATTTCCGGGAACTGAAGCTGCCCGAGCAGCTGTCCCGGAGAGCCGCCGAGCTGGAACAGAGCGGCAGAGAGAGCCTTGCTCAGGAATATCTGCAGCTTTGGGATATCATTGTCTCCGCGCTGGAACAGAGCGCGGATATACTGGGTGATATGGAGATGGATATGGTCGGCTTCGGCAGGCTCTTTACCACCATGCTCTCAAAATACGATGTGGGAAGCATCCCCGTCTCATTGGACAGGGTCTCTGCGGGAGATTTTGACCGTATGCGCCGCAGGAACATAAAGCATTTGATTGTCTTAGGGACCACAGATCAGCGTTTGCCCAGGGCCGAAGAGAATGCGGGTGTCTTTTCCGATGAAGAGCGGCGGCACCTGCTGGAGATGGATATCGACCTTGGCGGCGCGGGAGAGGGTGAGCTTTGGCGAGAATTCTCCCTGATCTATAACTGCCTGACGCTGCCGTCGGAGAGTCTCAGCATGTGCTATCCCCTTTTTGATGCCGATGGTGCTGTGATGCGCCCTGCCTTCGTATTCAACCGGGCAAAGGCTCTGTTCGGCCTGCCGGTACAGCATACGGATTTAAGCGATGGGCGTATGTCTGCGACGGCACCTGCGCTGGCCCTTGCTGCTCACGCAGTAAAAGGCGGAACTGCCAGAGAAAAGGCTGCGGCGGAATATTTCAGAAAAAAAGAGCCGGAGCGGTTTGAAAAGCTGGCCTCTGCTGCCCGGATGAGCCGGGGCAGACTGTCCCCATCGGCGGTGGAAGCACTGTACGGCAAAAAACTCAGGCTCAGTGCCTCCCGTATCGATAAATTTGCCTCCTGCAAGTTCGCCTATTTCTGCCAGTATGGGCTGAACGCAAAACCCTATGAGCCGGCTGCCTTCAGGCCGCCGGAGATCGGAACTTTCATGCACTGGGTTCTGGAGCACACCGCGAGAGATGTACGCCAGCGAGGCGGCTTTGCCAAAGTCTCCGATGAGGAGCTCAAAGCCATGACCGACAGCTATGTGGAGGAGTATGTCCACACGGAGCTGAACGACTTTCAGGAGAAATCCCAGCGCTTCATCTATCTTTTCAGACGCCTTTCCAACGACGTGTATCAGGTGGTGCGGGAGATGGCCGCAGAACTGAGAAAATCGGACTTTGTGCCGCTGGATTTTGAGCTGGACTTTTCAAAGGCGCAGGACATCCCCCCGGTGGAACTGGGCGGCGGCGAGGGCGCTTTGACTCTTACCGGCATCGCCGACCGGGTGGACGGCTGGCTGCACGAGGGCAAGCTCTATCTCCGCGTGGTGGACTATAAGACCGGCAGAAAGAAATTCTCCCTGTCCGATGTGTGGTACGGCATGGGATTGCAGATGCTGCTGTATCTCTTTGTCCTGGAAAGCGGCGGCGAGGGCCGTTATGGACATGAGATCATCCCGGCAGGCGTCATGTATGTCCCGGCGAGAAACGTGATGCTGTCCGCACCCAAAGACGCATCCGACGAGGAACTGGCGAAGAAACGGGCGGAGGAGGCCCGACGCAGCGGCATCGTGCTGGATGATCCTTCTCTTATGGAGGCATGGGAGCACGGCGAGGACAAGCGCTATATTCCCGTCCGATTCCGATACGGCAAACCCACTGAGGACAGCGTGACCTCCGCCGAGCGGCTGGGACTTCTTTGGGGGCATATCAAAAAACGCCTTGGAGAGATGGCCTCTCAGCTCCGGCAGGGCAGCATTGCCGCCGACCCCTTCTATCGGAGTCAGCAGGAGAACGCCTGCCTGAACTGCGACTTTTTCGATGCCTGCCACTTTGCCGACGGGCAAAACGGCGAGAGCTGCCGCTATATGCCGAAGCTTGGCCCGGACAGGGTATGGGGCATGCTGGAGGAGGGCAGAGACCATGAGTGATTTCAGACCAACAGCGGCGCAGGATGCCGCGATCCATACAAGAGGCAGCGCAGTGTTGGTGTCGGCAGGCGCGGGCAGCGGCAAGACCAAGGTGCTGACCGAAAGGCTCATGTCCTATATCACCGACCCGGAACACCCCGCCGATCTGGACAGCTTTCTGATTATTACCTTTACCCGTGCTGCCGCCGGGGAACTTCGGGGCAGGATCATGGAAGAGCTGGCCTCGGCCCTTGCAAGGGACCCGGGCAGCCGCCGCCTGCGAAAGCAGAGCGCCTTGTGCCAGAATGCCCAAATCGGCACCATACACAGCTTCTGCACCAAAGTTTTGAGAGAGTACAGCCACATTCTGGGCTTATCCCCGGATTTCAGGATCGCAGATGAGGATCGGGCCGCTGCCATGAAGCGTGCCGCACTGGAACGGGTGCTGGACGCCTGCTATGAAAAGCCGGAGGAGCACCCGGGCTTTACTCTCCTTGCGGACACCGTAGGCGCAGGCCGGGACGACAGCCGCCTTGCGGAACTGGTGCTGGTCCTCCACAGTAAAATGCAGAGCCACGCCCGCCCGGAAAAATGGGCCCGCCAGCAGGTGGCGCTTTTACATTCCGGTGCATCCGATGTGGCGGAGACGCCATGGGGCGCGGAGGTCATAGGAGCGGCAAAGCGCTCTGCCGCCTATTGGAGCGGGGAGCTGGACCGGCTGATGGCGCTTATGCAGGGCGAGGCAACGATCTCCAAGGCCTATCTGCCTGCCCTGTCTCAGGCTTGCGACTCCATAAGAGAGCTGCAGCGCAGACTGAATATCGGTTGGGACGAGGCGAGAGAATACCTGCCCATTCGGTTTCCGAGACTGGGTTCGCTGAGAAATCCGCCGAACCCGGCGCTTGCGGAACTGGTAAAATCCCGCTGGGACGCCTGCAAAAAGGGCATGGCCGTCATAACGGACATGCTTTATTCCGATTCCGATAAGCTCCTGTCGGAGCTGGAATATACCACCCCCGCCATGGAGGCGCTGCTGGAACTGACACTGGCCTTTGACCGGGAATTTGCTAAAGACAAGCGGCGCGCCACCCTGGTGGACTATTCCGACCTTGAGCACATGACGGCTCAGCTTCTGACCGAGGAGGACGGCAGCCCCAGCCCCCTTGCGCAGCAGCTGTCCCAGAGATATACGGAGATTATGGTGGACGAGTATCAGGATGTGAGCCGGGTACAGGACACCATATTCCGGGCGGTATCCAGAGAAGGCAGGAACCTTTTCCTGGTGGGTGACGTGAAACAGTCCATATACCGCTTCCGTCTGGCTGACCCGGAAATATTTACGGAAAAATATCTGAGCTATGCCGATGAGGCCAGGGCCGTTCCCGGCGAACCAAGACGCATTATTTTAAGCGAAAATTTCCGCTCCCGCAGGGAGGTGCTGGACGCGGCAAACGCGGTATTCGGCTGCTGCATGTCAAGGGAGCTGGGAGATATCGACTATGACAAGGATGCCATGCTGATACCCGGCGCGCCCTATCAGGGCAGCGTACCGGCGCCGGAGATCCTGCTTCTGGAGCTTACCGGCGCAGCCGGAGACGAGGATGCCCCGGACAAGACCGCCCTGGAAGCGGCGATGGTGGCGGAGAAGATACAGGAGCTGATAAACGCTGGGGCCACGGTGACAGACCATGGCGTGGAGCGGCGGCTGGCCTACGGCGACATTGCCATTCTTCTCCGCTCAGTAAACAATGTGGGCGGCGTATACCGCCGCACCCTTGCCCAATACGGCGTTCCCGTCAGCTCCGGGCAGGGAGGAGGCTTCTTCACCTCCGTGGAGATATCCACGGTCATGTCCATGCTGGCAGTGATCGACAACCCCCATCAGGATATCCCTCTTATCGCCGTGCTGCGTTCGCCCTGTTTCGGCTTCAGCGCGGACGAGCTGTCCGGCATCCGCGCGGCGGATAAAAAGCAGGATTTCTATACCGCATTGTGTATCGCGGCGGAGAAGAATGAAAAATGCAGTGCCTTTTTGGAAAAGCTGAACGAGCTTCGCAATACGGCGGCGGATCTGCCCGCCGGGGAGCTGGTGTGGCAGGTACTGGAAGAGCTGGACATGCTGGCGATATGCAGCGCCATGTCCGACGGCGAGCAGCGTAGGGCAAACCTGATGGAGCTGATCGAGCTGTCCGAGCATTTTGAGGGCAGCGGCTACCGGGGGCTGCACCGGTTTGTGCTGTGGCTTCGCCGTCAGGCAGAGAAGGGACTTGAACCCTCCGTCGGCGGCACGGAGGAGAGCGCGGTGCAGATCATGTCTGTCCACAAATCCAAGGGACTGGAATTTCCCGTGGTATTTTTGTGTGACACGGCCCGGCGCTTCAATAAGCAGGACAGCCGGGACACCGTACTTGTCCACCCGGAGCTGGGCCTTGGCCCAAAGGTCACAGACCTGGAGCGGCGTGTGGAATATCCCAGCATTGCCCGAACCGCCATAAAACTCCGCCTTGAGCGGGAACTGCTGTCCGAGGAGATGCGCCTCCTGTATGTGGCGCTGACAAGAGCCAAAGAGCGTCTCTTCATAAGCGCGGCAATGAAAAACGCGGCGCAGACGGTGGAAAAGACTGCCGCCTCCGTAAGCCTGCCCATGTCCCCGGAGGTGCTGGCGGGGGCATCCTCCCCGATCATCTGGCTTCTGAGCGCGGCAAGCGTTTACGGAGATAAACTGAAGCTCAGCTTCCACCTTCCCGAAAACGGTAAGACGGATGAACTTGGCGAAACCGCTGCGTCCCAGGTCGATGAGGAGAGCCTGAAGGAATTGGAAAGGAGACTTTCCTTTGTCTATCCCCATCGGACAGCGGAGGCGCTGCCCTCCAAGGTCACGGCAACCGAGCTGAAGGGACACATGCAGGAGGACGAGGATGCGGAGGATATCTCTCCCCGGCGGGAGAGGGCCTTCCGTATGCCGGACTTTACGAAAAAGGACAAGCCCGTCACCGGCGCGGAGAGGGGCATCGCCACCCACCTTGTGCTGCAATATATGGACTTTGCCCGCAGCGGCAGCCTGGAGGAAATAAAAGGGGAGATTGAGCGGCTGCACAGCGCCCGTTTCCTGTCTGACAGGGAAGCTGCCGCCGTGGATGCGGAGGCCATTCGGAAGCTCTTTGCCTCTCCCCTCGGCCAGCGGATGCTTCGGGCGGAAAAAAGGCAGCGGGAGTTTAAATTCTCCCTGCTCTGCGACGCGGGACAGTTTTTTGGCAGCGCGGAGGGAGAACAGGTTCTGCTTCAGGGCGTTGTGGACTGCTGCATCGAGGAAAAGGGGCAGCTTGTCATCATTGACTATAAGACCGACGCTGTGAAAACGGAACAAGAGATCAATCAGCGTACAAAACTCTATACCGGGCAGCTGAAAACCTATGCTCTGGCCATGACACGGATATACAATAAGCCGGTGAAAGAGTGCGTTTTGTATTTTCTTGCCCCGGGCAGGGCGGTCAGTCTGGAGATGGAAAAATAAAATCCCGGAAAAAACAAGAAAAACCCTTGCAAAGGCGGACTTACTGTGATACAATCCACTTTGCGCCATGTAACTATGCGCTCTGTGCACAATCATGGCAGCACATGATGAGGAGTTTTTACCAATGAAGGAAGGAATCCATCCCAAGTACCAGCAGACCACTATCAGATGCGCTTGCGGCGCCGTCATCGAGACCGGTTCCACCAAGCAGAATATCACCGTTGAGATCTGCTCCAACTGCCACCCCTTCTACACCGGCAAGCAGAAGCTGGTCGACACCAGCGGCCGTGTTGATAAGTTCAACAAGAAGTACGGCATCAAGTAATAATGCTAATGACAAAGCCTGCGTCTCTGACGCAGGCTTTTGTCATGGATGAAGAAAAAGGTCGGGCTATCCCGCCCTTTTTGTTTTATGAGAGGTTTCCGGTGGCATACATCAGCGCGGAGACAGCCACAACCGGAGCAGTCTCGCAGCGAAGGATGCGCTCGCCCATGGAGCAGATATGAAGCCCCACGATGCGGGCAAGATCCGCCTCAAAGGGGGCAAAGCCACCCTCCGGCCCGGTGACAATGGCAGCGGATTTGATCTGGGAGTTTGCCTCCAGAACCGCGTTCAGCGCTTCGCGCTCCCCGATTTCGTACATGAAAAGACCCAGCTCTTTCTGATTTGCGATGTTCAGCGCGTCGGCATACTCACCGACCCAGCTGACTTGGGGGATGATGCCTCTGCCGGACTGCTTGGCGGCCTCCTCGGCGATGCGCTGCCAGCGCTCCAGCTTCTTTTCCGGCTTATCGGGCCGTGCCACGCAGCGGTCAGAGCGGAAGAACATAACCTCCGACGCACCGGCCTCAACGCACTTTTGAATGATATAGTCCGTCCTGTCTCCCTTGGGCAGGCCGCAGAGCACCGTGACGGCTACCGTAGGCTCTGCCGGGCAGGGGACAACCTCCAGCACCTCAGCCTCTACCTGTTCCTTGTCCGCCTTTACCAGACGGCATTTATAGTCGGTGCCATGCCCGTCGCAGATGATCATATCCTCGCCGGGACGGAGACGCAGCACGCGCACATGCTCCGCATCGCGTCCTTTCATGATCGCCATGCCGCCCAATATATTGGTTCCAGCTATAAAAAATCTTGGCATAGTCATTCTCCGTTCTGCTTAAAAGCTTCTTTTATCTGATTATCTCACATCTTTCACCGCTTTGCAATAGTTCACATATATTGTAAGGGACGAAAAAATGTCGAAGAGAGTGATGACAATGGATAGGGAATGGTCAAAACGCTTTAATGGATTTGAGGATGTGTGGAAGCGGGTATATGAGGAACGGAGGGAAAATCCCTCCTGCCCCTGCAGAGCACCGGACGCGGCAAAGCTGATGCCGAAAAAGAATAAAAAGAGTGCTGCCGTGCGTTTCTGTCCGCGTTGAATGAAAACAAAATGGGCTGTCCCCGGACAGCCCGAGAAATTCCTTGACCGGCGGTGGATTTGGTTTATAATATTGGTGGTGTAATACTGATTCTTGATTAAATAGTTTAATCAAGAATCCCGCGTGCTGTGCACGCTCCAATTGTGCCGCAGGCACAATTTACGTCTCATAAAAACAAACTTACAGGAGATGAGCCTATGCCCACCACATGGAACCGCTCGCCGGAGGAATTTCACAAAATATATGTTGCCAATACCGACGCCTTTTATCGCATCGGAAGCTACTCCCTTGCCGGAGAGCTGGACGAATTTGTGACCAAGTGCGCCCTTGGTCTCTGGAGCAGAGCCGGCGGCATCACCCAGCGCCATGTGGACATGGCAAACCAGATTTATTCCAAAAACCGTCCCAAGCCCCAATGGCTGCTGTGGACGCTGACAAGCTCCGTCTGCGAAAGCGATGTGTTTCTGCCCCCGGTGTTCTACTGGGATCTGGCGGAGAGTGATGCAAAGAGAGGGAGCGAGGCCTCCCGTACTTTCATCCGCATGCTGACAAATATTCTGCTGTACCTTGCTGCCACGGACAATGACGTGACCTATGCGGAGGCGGAGTATATCACGGAGTGCACGGACAAGCTCACCGCCATCTGCGATACCAGCGGCGTGAAAAAGAGCAGGGAAGCGCTCAATCCCCTGGATTATGTGACCAGCGGCAAGCCCAGCTTTACCCAGAAGTACAATATCCAGCCCCAGACCTCCGGCGGCGCCGACAAGCCCTATCAGACGGAGGAGGCAGAACAACCCAAACCCAGCTTTGATGAGCTGATGGAGCAGCTGGATTCCCTTGTGGGTCTGGACGAGGTGAAAAAGGACGTAAAGAGCCTGGTGAATCTGATGAAGGTGAGAAAGCTGCGGCAGGAAAACGGCCTGCCTGTGCCGCCTATGTCTCTGCATATGGTGTTCATGGGCAATCCCGGCACCGGCAAGACCACAGTGGCCCGACTTGTCAGCGGCCTGTACGCCGCCATCGGCGTGCTCAGCAAGGGCCAGCTTATAGAGGTGGACCGTTCCGGACTGGTAGCAGGCTATGTGGGCCAGACCGCGCTGAAGACCCAGGAGGTCATCAAGTCTGCCATCGGCGGCGTGCTGTTTATCGATGAGGCCTATTCCCTGTCCTCCGGCGGAGAGAACGACTTCGGCCGGGAGGCCATAGAGACCATCCTGAAGGCCATGGAGGACCACCGGGATGATCTGATTGTTATCGTTGCCGGGTATGACGAGCCCATGGACGAATTTTTGTCCTCCAACCCGGGTCTGGAATCCCGCTTCAATAAATATTTCCACTTCCCGGACTACACTGGCGAGCAGCTGATGGCCATCTTCCGTACTCAGTGCGAGGAAAACGGTTATAAACTGACCGAAGAAAGCGACAAGGCGGCGCAGGAGCTGTTTGACCGGCTCTATGAGCAGCGAAACGACAATTTCGGCAATGGCCGCGATGTGCGTAACCGCTTTGAGGACATGGTAGTCCGCCAGTCCAACCGTGTTGCCATGATGGCAAGTCCCAGTAAGGACGATTTGATGGCGGTACTGCCCGAAGATATGGAGGGGGAAGAATAAAAAGTATGCCTGCCCTTACAGGGCAGGCATACTTTTTTATTTGAAGTTGATTCTGGGTTTATAGAATTCAAAGATTACCGCGTCGTTCCCTTTTTCATTCATGGGCTCGTGGGAGGTCCAGGCCACCTTCATAGCGCCCATGCGTTCGGCAAGGCGCACGGTCAGAGGCTTCTTGCCGATACGGTAGGCGATAAACTGGGGGCGGCAGAGAATGTTTGTAAATCCGTGGCTGAGAAGAAAGGGCAGGGGCTTTTTCATGGTGTCGGGATAATGCCGGGTGGGCATAGCCAGCTGGCCCCGGACAAGATCCCTGCCGTGGAAACAAAACCAGGCAACGATAAGAGGATTGAAGCTTTCTATGCAGGCCTGACCCCTGTAATCCGACAGAAGCTCATAGGTCTTTTCGCAAAGCTCCCGGTTTCTCTTGCCGTCCTTCAGCTCCACAATCAGCGGGCCTCTGCCCCGGATGGTGTCCAGAACTTCGGAAAACAGGGGGATGGTATAATCAGAACCACAGAGATGCAGCTTCAAAAGCTCATCATAGGTCAGCTCATCCACCCGTGCCTTTACGCCGCATACTCTTTCCAGCGTATCGTCGTGAAAGACCACTACCTGCCCGTCTTTGGAAAGCTGTACATCCAGTTCAATGCCGTAGCCTGCGGCGGAGGCCAGCTCAAAGGCCTTCAGCGAATTTTCCGGCACGCTCTTATCCCGGCTGTGCAGACCCCTGTGAGCAAAGTTCATACCACGGAAAGGCGCCTTCTGTCTTCTCGTAGCCTGACCCGGAGCCAGCATCAGCAGCGGCATACCGAGAACCGCCCCGGCGGCACACAGCAGCCTGCCGTTTAGTTTATGATCGTTTTTCACACGCAAAGATCACACCTCAATTCCATGACATAGAAAGTATATGTTCTTATTTTTATTTTACCACTTTATACACAATACAGTCAAGTTATGCTTTGATAAAGGGGCTGTCTCAAAACTAAATTTCCCCAAATAAAGCGATCCTAAAAATTACGGAGAATTGTCATAGCAGGCAATTCTCCGTAACTTTTATTGAGAAATTTATTGTCGCTTTGTGGGGAAAGAAGCGTTTTGAGACAGCCCCTTTGTTTAATTTGAAAATCAGTCTCCGGAGTCCAGAGCCTCAAGGCCTTTGGGGTTTGCAATCTTTTTGGCCTTGATATTCTTTACAAGCAGAGAGAATACGATAAAGCTCAGCGCAATCAGGATCATGGCGTAAATCGGCAGTGCCCGCCATGCCAGAGTGGCTTTGAATACCAGACCCAGCAATATGGGGGTGATGGTCTGAGCGGACATGCTGGCGGTGTAATAGTAGCCGGTGAACTTGCCGATCTTTTTGGAGGAGCACAGCTCAACCACCATGGGGAAGGAGCAGTTGTGCACCAGCGCCATGCCGAAACCCTTGACAGCCCAGACACCAAACAGCAGGGAGGGGAAGGCATATTCGCCGTGAGCGCCTACCGCCTTGCCGGTGGGAGTGACAAAGCACATAAAGATCAGGGCAACGAAAGTGATGGCAAGGCCGGAGGAGATGGTCCACTTGCGGCCAATCTTATCTGCAATGATCCCCGCCACGCCGAAGCCGATGACGGAGGCCACGCCGCCGATGATGGTCAGGTACATGGTGGCGCTGGAGGCGGAGTTCAGATAGTAGATAACATAGTTCCCGATATAGGTGCCGATGGCGTTATCGGACATAAACCACAGAAACTCTGCAGACAGAATGGCCAGAAGCATGGTCTTGTTGGCCTTGGACATGGGCTTGTCATCGTCGATGGGGGTTTCCACGGCGGCCAGTTTCTCGCCCAGCTCCAGTTCCTCCCTGATTTCCTCTTCGATCTTGTTCTCCTTTATGGTGAGGAACAGGACAAAGGCGGAAATAACCATAAGGATGGAAGCCACGATAAAAGGGATCTCAATGGTCCAGACATTTCTGGCACTGTCGGGGGAGTTGATATAGTCGCTGAGCTTCAGAAAGATGCCCAGAACGGTAGCGAAAGCACCGCCGAAGTAGCCCATGATGTTGATGATGCCGTTGGCTTTGGCGCGCAGGGGCTTGGGCGTGATGTCGGGCATGAGGGCGACCGCAGGGTTGCGGTACATCATCATAAAGACAAGAACGATCGCCATCATGATGACCATGCCGAGGATGTTGTTATAGTGGAAGAACAGGGGAATAAAGGGGAAGGCGATTGCCACCACAAAGGTGCCGGTGAGGATATAGGGCATGCGCTTGCCAATGGGGGTCTTTGTCCGGTCGGAAAGGCTGCCGAAGATAGGCAGCAGGATCAGTGCCGCCAGATTGTCGCAGGCCATGATGATACCCACGATCCACTGGACGTTCAGGATCTTGTTGGGGTCTCCGGCCTTCAATTCTGCTGAGGAAAGGTTATACATCCATCTGGCGAAAATATCGGTCAGGAAGGTAGGGCACCAGGAGTCGTACACCTGCCACAAAAGCAGAATGCCGAAGAAGGCGAAGCCGATAAGGAAAGTTCTTTTATAATTCAGCTTCAAAACCGGGGACATGTCGCTGCCGGATTCTTTTTTCATAGAAAGCTCCCTTCAAAAATTAATTATCACATTCGGGCATCAGCTCACTGGAGATGATTTCCAGCATCTGGTCGAATTTTTCAACATCCTCCTGGGGAAAACGGGCCTTGGTGCGCTCCATGACAACATGCTCGTAGCTGCTGAGAAGTTCTGCATACTTGAAAAACTTCTCTGACAGGATAAGGTGATACTCCCGCCTGTCTGTCCGGGAATTTTCACGCTCCAGATAGCCCTTTTTAATCAGATTATTAACCTTGTAGGTGGCGTTTGACTGAGAGATGTTCAGAAATTCCGCAAACTGGCTTACCGTGGGCTTGTTGAGCATGTTGATCACTTCCAGGGAGAAAGCCTCCATAGCGGAAAGGGAACCGTCCCTCTCACGCACCAGCTCAAACACCTTGCGGTAAAACTGAAGTTTGAATTTGTCGTATACGGATGTAAAGCTGGCGTCAAGCATGGCAGCGCCTCCTATTTATTTTTATTTAATATTTTATACCTTTAAGGGCGATTTGTAAATCTATGAAAAGAAAAACCTGCACAAAAAAACAGCAGCGGTGTATTTTTTTTGGTGAACAGCTGGAAATGTTTGCAATTTAGTATGTGTTTGTGTATAATTATCCTCAATAAGACTTTTTTGATAATACTGCAATGAGGAGGCATATTTTATGAAGTCTCATAGCGCGAAAGAGGGTCGCTCCGTTAAGAAACCGCTCTTGTTCTCTCTGCTGTTGCTGGCGCTTGTTATCGCTGCTGTATTGATAATTGACGGGCGCCATGTTGAGATAAATCTTTCCGGCGATACTGAAGTAGTATTGGAATACGGGGAAAAGTTTTCCGATCCGGGAGCCGTCGCTGCCCTGACCGGCCGGATCTTCGGAACGGGAGCACCGCTTGACGTATCCGTTTCCGGAACGGTGGATCCGGAAACGCTTGGAACCACGGAAATAACGTACTCCGCCACCTACCTGTGCTTTACCGGAAAGGCCGTAAGAAGCGTTACTATACAGGACACGACCGCGCCGGTGATCAGCCTTACAGATGTTCCGGGTAAAAACGACTTCACTGCCGAAGATAATTTTGACGGTGATGTAACCCCAAAGGTTCAGCGTACAGAGGAAGCGGACAGAATCATATATACAGTGACCGATTCTTCCGGCAACTCCGCCGCGGAAGAGCGTTTGCTGGCGCCGGTGCTGGCACTTTCCGGAGGCGAGTCCGTGGAGGTTACCGCCGACTATCGCTTCATTGATCCGGGCTACTCCGCAAAGGACTGCTATGACCGGGATCTGACTGACCGTGTCGTAGTAGAAGGATTGGAGGAGATCATTCCGTGGAAAGTGGGCTCCTATGATCTTACATACTCCGTTTCCGATGACTTTGGAAACTCGGTTTCCGCCAAGCGTCACGTTGAGATTGTGGCGGCTGAGCTACCGGAAACCGTGGTACAGGACAAGGTCATCTATCTGACCTTTGACGACGGCCCTGCCGAAAGCACAGGCGCACTGCTGGATCTGCTTGCCGAATATGACGCGAAAGCGACCTTTTTTGTTACTGCCACCGACAAAAACAATTCCGACATGATAGGAAGGGCATACAGGGAAGGCCACAGCATCGGTGTTCATGCCTACAAGCATGCGGCAAATGTGATATACATAAGCGAAGAGGCATATTTTGAAAATTTTGCCAAGATGGAGGATCTTATATACGAGCAGACCGGCGAATATACGCGCCTTGTCCGTTTTGTGGGCGGCAGCTCAAACACCTCCAGCATGAAAGTGGGAGAGGCGGGGATAATGACGAAGCTGGCGGAGGACCTGACTACGATGGGCTACCGTTACTACGACTGGAACATCCAGCCGGAAAATGATGAATGTGACGCGATGCGTGCATTCAACAATATTGTGGGACAGGTGCCGTCCCTTGATACGCCCATAATCCTTCAGCACGACACTGCCGAGTGGAATATTACCGTTGTAAAGCTTTTGCTGGAGTGGGGAACAAAGCACGGCTACACCTTTGAAGGGATAGACTTGACAACACCGGAGGTTCATCATCGCATAGCAAACTGACGGAAAACGAAAAATAAAAACAGCTTGCCGGAAAAGTTTTCAGCCTTTTCTGATAAGCTGTTTTTTACTTTTATAAAAAGGCTTCTATTGGGCGGTGAAGACACTATCCCCGGGTATAGCTCCCTTCCCCATGTCCCGCTGCATACCGTTATATGGTTGAGCCCGGATACCGGATTACCAGCCGAAGTATGCCATCCTTGTCTCTGCGGAAACGCCCATGATACCGCAGAGATTCGTTACGCCCTGATGCTCAAGGTCGTATGCGATTATCAGGCTTCTGAGCTGATCCATACGCAGACGCCAGATCTCTTCGGAGTTGCCCCATTTTGCCCGCTCGCGTACGATCTCCGGGGCCAGCAGTTCCTCATAAGCGTCAAGCTTTGCAAGTATGTTTTCCGTAGAAAGAACGGTGTCATATAACTCCGCATATCGGCTGAGCAGCTTATCCCGGAACTCCGCATTTTGGAACGCAGCATTCATTATGGTTGAGCACTGACCGCTGTGGTAATATGTTCCGGACGTGGTATTGTAAAAAATCGCCGAGGAGGTAGTAAAGCCCCAGTCCAGATCATAAAGGGCGAAGGACCAGCGGCCGCCGTTTTCCGTTGAGCGGAAGAGACGAAGATTGCCGCCTATATCCTGGTTCCCGCTGAGACCCTCCACAAGAAACCAGTCTATCAGACTGTCCACATCCACTACATCGCAGAATTTGCGATAGTTCTCCTCTACGGAGAGATCCAGACTGCTGCAGAGATCCAGCACCTCGATGCCGAATGTGGAGTTGGGCGCAACAGGATATTTCAGGATGGTAACGCTGTCTTTATCCACGCCCTTGATGGAGGCATAGTATTGCTCTGAAAATTTTTCCTTCAGGCAGTAAATGCCGTAATATTCACCGTTTACATACAAAATGCAGAACTTGCTGTGTTGCGTCAGAGCACTGCCGTTCATTTCAAGGCACAGATCCTGAAACAGATCGCTCTGTATAATCGTGGTAGGGTAGGCTTCACCGACGCGCAGGGTGAGTGAGTCGTAGGTACTGATCCCGCTGTCAAAAACATCGCAATCAAGATTGCCGTCTCCGTATCTGCCGCGGAACATCACGGACATGCTCTTTTTGGGCAGCTCAAGGCTGCCGGAGCCGGACATTTTGACGCCGCAGGCGTTGGTAAAGGTTTTTCCCTCTTCATATAAGGACAGGGAGGCCGGCACTTCCATATTCTTGTTCCCGGAATCATACATTGCGGAAAACGCTTCTGCGTCGTCAACAGCAAGACTGAGTACCGGCAGAGTGTGGTTCTCATTTACGATATAGCTGAGCGTCAGGACACGGCTGGGGGCTTTGCCGTCCTCAAAGGCAACGGCCCTTACCACTGTGGTCTGATCCACAGTAAAGGGTTCGGTGTATTCTGCAGAATTCTCATTTGGAACCGATCCGTCTGTGGTGTAGCGGATGCTGCCCCCGGCAGACAGCTCTACTGTTACGCCTTCCGTATTGTTATACACGCCGTCAGCGGTCAGTGCGGCAGGCTTTTCAGAGACCATACGCACGCCGCCCGCATTGTCTGTACCGGGGCTTGGTGTGGTAAAATAGAACATGCCGTTTTCGCCGTCGATCCGTCCGCAGCTCCCGTTTACGGGAATATCGTGCAGGTTCACATAGTCCACAACTTTTTCTGAGGTGCACAGGTACAGCTGGGCTCTGTTCGGACCGAGGGTAAAGCAGGTGTTGAAATATTCCTCTGTGCTCAGATCCTCCTCGCCGGAGCAGTAGATAATGACAGTTTCTCCCGGCGCCAGCACCCGGTCGGGAAGCCGCTGGAGCAGGAAGTCATCGTCGTTGTCGGAAAGCCAGTAATCAGAAAGCTGCACATTCTGCGAAGAGATATTTTTCAGCTCAACCCAATCGCTGCAGCTCTTTGCCGGCTGCTCGGCATAGGACAGGTTGGAAACCATTACTTCGTTTATCACCAGCGGTCCGCTGCGCAGAGACGCTTCACAGAACTGGGAATAACCCTCATCTGAATTTTCATATCCGGGGGTCGGATATTGTGTTTCCTGATATTCACCGTCTGAGCCAAGCGCGTAGGATACATCGGCGCTGCTGTCAGGACAAAGAAGTGAACAGGACAGAGCACCGGACGGCGTAAAAAGACAGACCGTCTCATCCGCCGACAGAGAAAAATCTGTGTGCAGCTCACCGCTGCTCCGGTCTTTCCCGGAGGCAAAAACAATCAGACGCTCACCGGCGGCAAGCGTCAGCTCCGGAAAGTGCCATCCGGGCTTGTTTTCCCCGTCGGAAACAGACCAGCCGGCGAGAGATACACTCTCACCGGAGAGATTCTCCAGTTCAATCCAGTCGGAAAAGTCTCCGTCGGAATCGGCTGTTGCCGCCCGATTCTTTACCATAATTTCGGATATTATAATTTTCCCCGCATCTGCCTTGTCCGCGGCGGGTTCCGGCGCGGTCTGTACCGAAGTGTCATTCTGGGTAGAAGCATCCTCTGTCCTGCCGCAGCCGCACAGAACGGTAAGTGCCAGCACAAGAAGCATCCAGGCTGAGGCTCGTAGTACTTTTTGCATATATATCTCCTAATGGTAAAAATGATATAAAGTCATAATATTTTACCATAGGATACCTGAGAACGCAACGCTGCCTTTCAAGAAAAAATTGAAAAAACAGGGTCAAAGGGCTTGCAATTACAGAACTTTTCTGGTATTATATCAAGGCATTTCGCACGGGAGCGGACTTTCCCCCATGTGACCGGGCTTTTCCCGGTTTGGTGGAGGGGTTGAAACTCCCGGAGGAAAAAACAAAAATTTGGAGGAAATCAAATGTCAGTAGTATCCATGAAGCAGCTGCTGGAAGCCGGTGTCCACTTCGGTCACCAGACCCGCCGCTGGAACCCCAAGATGGCAGAGTACATTTACTGCGAGCGCAACGGTATCTACATCATCGACCTGCAGAAGACCGTGAAGAAGCTGGAAGAGGCTTATGACTTTGTTCGTCAGCTCTCTGAGAACGGACAGACCATCCTGTTTGTCGGCACCAAGAAGCAGGCCGCCGATGCAGTCAGAGAAGAGGCTTCCCGCGTCGGCATGTACTATGTCAATGCCCGTTGGCTGGGCGGTATGCTCACCAACTTCAAGACCATGCGTACCCGTATCGACCGCCTGACACAGCTGAAGAAGATGCAGGAAGAC